>DASTMV010000001.1:0-2964 GCA_035713885.1 Candidatus Udaeobacter sp.
GAGATAGGAGCGTACCTCCAAACTTGGAGTGGTGTTGAGAAAATCAACAATACCGAGCCGCCGCATGCCGTTGCCGTAAAGTGAGTAGACGCGGCCGCTGTCGGCGATGCCATTATCGAAGTCGTCCGCATGATTAAACGCTCCAGTTAAGAGGTCGGCTCGGCCATCGCCATTCACATCGCCACCCGCAACTGAATAACCAATCCATTCGTTAGGCCCGGTTGAGCCTGGGTTTTCAACCGGATTGCCGGGGCCAATAAGCGTGAAATCCGCAGGCTGATCTGTGATCTCGCGGATCGTTTGCGGTATACCGGTAAATTCATCCGCGCCAATGTCGATTTTATAGAGCCCGGAGTTGCCGATCATCGCCCGCGGCTCGCGATCGATGTCGTGGCTGGGAGCGTTCGTATGCGTGCCGGCATCAATCGCGGGCGAACTCGCGTTGAGATGATAGTCCGAGGTGAGTTGCGGATTCACCGTCAGATCCGTCCCGCTAAGAGAAAAGCCCTGCGTGTTCGTCGTATTGCCGAAGTAAATGTTGTAACTCGTAGCTGTCGTCGCACCTGCACTGACGCCAACGGGATGAGTCATGACGATGTTGTTGGTGAGAGTAAGAGCAATATCGGCGTGAACGCCATTTATCGGATTCCCGACAATCGTGTTGTTCGCCAAGACTACCGGACCGCCGCCGTTGATATCAACGCCGCCGCCAGTCATTGTTCCACCAGCGGTGAAGCTATTGTTGGCAATGACATTGCTGCGCAGGGATCCTGTCGCGGTTTCCATTTCGATCCCGCCGCCGAGTGCGAAATTATTTTGCCCGTCCGCCGTATTATTCTGGATACGATTATACTGAATGCGCACCGTACCGCGCTGCACATAGATTCCGCCGCCTAACAAATAGCCCACGTTGCCGGTGATGATGTTGTTGCTGATGGTCGCGTCGCTGTCGCGCAGCGAGATTCCGCCGCCATGGTTCCCGCCACCACCGCCTGTAACCGTGAAGCCATCAATGGTGGGCGCCACCTGCGAAGTGGTACCGAATACACCGAAGACGGAAACGACTGATTCCATGCTCGTGGAAGGACGAATGATCGTGGCATTCGCGAACGGATTCTGATTCGTGAAATCAGCGCAGGTATATCCGCCGCGAATGATGAGAGTTTTGGTGATGTAGAGATTGAAAGGCGTGCCACTCACGTTTTTCGACTCGATGTAGGTGGCAGCAGCAACTTTGATGGTGTCGCCTGGTTGCGCGGCATCCACTGCCGCTTGAATGGTGGTAAAGTCCGCGCCGCCGGACTGGCAGACATGCCATTCGTTCACCTGCGGCAAAAAAATCGCCGGGCGTGAATCGGGCCGCGGGACGGCAGCGGCCATGAGGAACAGCGTGACAAACGACAGCCCTACAAAAATCAACAGCAGCAGAGAGCGAGTTGAACTGGTTAGGCGAGGCATCCGCCCGATGAATCGAAACGGAGAAGGGGTTTTCATAGTAATCTCCTGGTTGTAACTGTTTGCAGGTCTCCGGAACCGAAAACCATCCTCACGAAGCGCCCGTTTCCGCGGGCGCCCGCATTGTGGCTGACTTCGGGTTGCCGTGGGATCTGGATCGCGCAAAGCGAAGTTCCAGCGAACGCCCAGCCTACCCCAATAAACTCAGCCCGGTTGAATATGCGCTGAAACCTCGGGTGACGTAATCGAAATCAAGTCTCAACACTACCCGGCAAATGTCGAGCCTAATTTTGTACGCATGTGGAGATTATCGAGCTGCGCGAATCGGAAGCGGCCTAACGAGTCATGACACTAAGCTCAACGTGGTCTCCGATATCGTGCCTCATTCACTCCGGCAACGCGCTGCCGCTTCTCAATTTCACCAGACTCACATCACTCGCATTGATCGAACCATTTGTGGTAACGTCGCTACGAAAATTAGTTCCACCAGACGTTTGACCGGATCGTGACTTTGTTTGACTAACATCTGAAGCGTTGACCGCGCCGTTGCCGTTTGTATCGCCGAGTAGCACTCCCATGTTAACATCGAGGTTGCCGCTGCTGGTGCCGTTGCTCAGACCCAGCAGAGCTAGTGTGAGTCTTTGCGCGTTAGCTACTCCGGTAAGGACAATGCTCAGCGTAGTTGTTCCATTCCCGCTAATGCTGCTCGCTGTTCCGATACCGGAAGTAACTGCCGCACTGTTCAAGGTAACTGCGCTCGGAAATGTAAGGACGACCTGATGGGAATCATTCGCCCCGCCGCTTCGGCATTCAATGCCGAGGTTGTTCGTATCCTGCAGGTCGATATCGAATGAGCCAACAACACCATGCACTTTGCGCGAGACAATTGTAAGCGGTGCTGGAGCCGGTGAGAGAAAGACATTACGGATCGTTTCAATCAGCGAACGTGAACCACCGAACTCGCCGCTAACCGAGTAGCCGCGCGCACGCAGAAAGATGTTTTGCTGAGTAGGCAGACTTAGCCCAGTGCGCTGCCAGCCGGTGGCGATGCGCACTGGATCGGTCAGCGCGGTGTAATTAACTCCATCAGTAGAGAACTCCAAGGTCACCCGCTCGAGTTCTGGCGACGCACCGCCGCGCGTCCAGGTTATGGCGGTGCCGTTTGCATTCGCGCTCAACTCTTGTGAAGCAACGGTGTTGTTCGTGACTCTGCCGATACGCAGGCGTCCGGCGGTTCCGCTTCCGCCTCCGCCCAGCGTGGTGAAAGTTCCGGCAGCCATGATCTTGCCGTCCGGCTGAATCGCGAGCGCGTTGACCGTAGTGCTGGCACCTATATCGAAGCCGGTGTCGAGCGTGCCATCCGCGTTTAAGCGTCCGATCTTGTTCCGCAACCCCATGCCACTTCCTCCTCCGCCCAAAGTGACGAACGCTCCGGCGACAACAATCTTCCCGTCGGTTTGCAAAGCCAATGCTTCCACAGTGCTGTCCGCACCCGGATTAAAGTCGGGA
>DASTMV010000002.1:0-10310 GCA_035713885.1 Candidatus Udaeobacter sp.
CATATTCGCGGGCGAAGGGCACGCCCTGCTCGACGCATTGATCGATGATCAAGTTGCTGACTTCGGCCAGACGGTAAACGTTCGCTTCGCGCGAACGAAAATCACCGCCCTTGATCGTGTCGTAGAAAAGTCGAAAGACACTGTCGCCGTCGTTCTGATAATTTTTTGCCGCGTTGATGCCGCCTTGCGCCGCGATGCTATGCGCCCGCCGCGGAGAATCCTGATAACAAAAAGATTTAACATTGTAGCCGAGCTCGCCGAGTGTGGCGGCAGCCGATCCGCCAGCCAGACCGGTCCCGACGACAATGATTTCAAATTTTCGCCGGTTGTTAGGCGCAACCAGACGCGAGTGATCGCGGTGACTGCGCCATTTATCCTCGAGCGGTCCGGGCGGAATATGCGACTCGAGCCGGCCGATCATAATTGCTGTGCCGGTTTGATTACCCCGAACAACACCGCCACAGGAATCGCCGTGTATCCGACAAAAATTGCCCAGGCGAAAACTCGTCCGGCCAGCGCGAGTCGCGGGGTCATTTTCTTGTCATTCAGACCTAACGACTGGAAGAAGCTGGAGGAACCGTGCGTGAGATGAAGCGTGAGAAGAAACAATCCCACGATGTAAAAACCGGAGATGTAAACGTTTTGAAACCCGTAAACCATCATGGAGTAAACGTCGTAGTGATTGAGCGGATCTTTTTTTAGTAGCGGAAAACGTGGATCGATCGTGCGCACCGTGAAGTGCAATAAATGAAAAATGATAAAGCCGAGAACGACGACCCCGCTCACCACCATGTGGCGCGAAGCGAAGCTCGCCTTCACGTTCTTCTTTCGCACATAACCCTTCGGCCGCGCCCGCCGATTCTCGATCGCGAGCAGAATGGTGAAGTAGATATGCAACAATACTGCGATGATGAGCAGGCCGCGGATCACCCAAAGCAGCGCGCCGAGATCGCGCAGATGTTGCGCATATCCGTTGATCCAGTCCGGACCTAAAAAAATTTGCAGGTTCCCCAGCAAATGGCCGATCACGAAGAGCATGAGGACGATGCCCGTGACCGCAACGATGAATTTCTTCCCGATCGAGGTTCGATAAAAGGCGGAGTCGGCCGTCACGAAAATCTAGGTCAAATGCGAACAGTGGTTACGCAGTGAGCGTATTGCCCGGCTTCGCAGTGTCAAGAAGCGCAGACTGAATCCTAAAGAGGTTTGGGCCGCGGTCGCATCAGATATTGTCCGCCCGCTGGTTTGAGAATCTTTTGTTCAATGAGCACTTGATCTAGATGAATAAGCACCTCGTAGAGTGCCCGTGTGTCATCATTTTCATTGAATGCAACCCTGGTGCCCGGAATCCCGATCACATCTAGCAGCGAATGAAATTCCATCTTCCACTCAATCGTAAACCAGCGCTCGAGAACTGTTACGATCTCTTCAGAGCGAATCTTTTCGAATGGCGACAAGAGCTTGCCCGGTTCCGGCCGGACGAGAGGTTTCGTTACCCAGCCTGTAATCCGGTTAGTGCGAAATTTCTCAGGCAAAGCAGCCAGAATCGCATTAATGATGGCCAGCCGCTTCTCCTCGTATTGACCTTGCGTCTCGCCGATAAAATCGTGAACCCATAGATATCCGTCGCTTTCCAGCGTCTTCCACATTTGCTCCGCGACATTTTCCAAAAAAAGAATGTGATGAAGTGAGGTTTGGGCAGCGACCAGATCATATTGCTTTTCCGGCAACTTGACGAAGTTCAAGTCTGCCACTTCGTAGGTGGCCGCCAGGCCATTCTGCTTGGCAAATTCGCGCGCGTCAGCAATCGCGCTTTCGGAAATATCGATCCCATGGAAGTTCTGGCAGATTCCATCTTTCAGAAGCGTACGCTCGAGCCGTCCCGCGCCGCAGCCGAGAGTGAGGCCGCGTTTGAATCGAAGCCCTTTTTTTCTGGCCAGTCCGGTCAGCGACGACTGATAACGGGTCACCTTCAATGCCACTGCAGCTGCGAAATCCTCTGCCCGCGCTTGAGAACGTTCGAGCTTGGGGAGCATGTCTCCCCAAACTTCCTGTTCACGTGCTGCCATTTGATCATAGACGGAACGATCCGACATCGCGCGCTCGATGATTTGTTGAGCTTTTGTTTCCACCGTTAGTAGTTCTTACAATCCCGCGCAGCCGATCGCGATCAATACTTATTTAATGGCTGGCGCCGGACGGCCGACCGATCAGTGTCGTCAGTTCGTTTACAGCTTGTCGAGATTGTATATTTCAACCAGGCCGATGCCTGTCGTATCGCCAACGCCTTTAACGATAGCTGTGTACGCTCCCGCCGGAAGACGCATGATGACTGCCGATTCTGCGGCATTCGATGGCGCGAGATTATTTCGCTGCAGTTCAGTGGCGTGTGCGCCTTGCTGCCAGTTATCGTTCGTTCCGATGGCGGAGCCATTCTGATCGAAGATAGTCAGTGTAGGATTGGCTAACGTGTTACTCAGTACCCCGGCGAGCGATGGTCCAAGCGCGCGCACAACCACGGTCGAGCTGAAAACATCGCCGACGATGAAACCGCTGATTAGCACATTGTCGCCGGTTCCGACAAAACCACGCGTGCTCAGATTGACGAGATTGGAAGAGGTTAGCTTGGACAAGTCGAAAGCCTCCACAACCCCAATCCCTGAGCCGCCGGTCGTGCTACTTGCCGCGACCGTGTAAGCTCCAGGCGCCAGGTTCAGTATAGTAGCTGCTTCGAGGCGGTTGGTAGGAGCGAGTCCAATCGCCGATAGCGTTGGAGCGGCTGCACTCGTTTGCCAATTGTCGTTGCCACCGATTACGTGTCCGGCTGAATTGTACACGGTAAGAGCCGGGTTGCTCACTGTATGGGAAAGACCATATGCGGCCAGGGACGGACCGGTTACGCGAAGGCCGATAACTTTATTGTCCGTTCCTTTTACTATGAAACCAGCGATGAGTTGTTGATCTCCCGTGCCAATCATTCCACGGCTGGAGATGTTAAGGGATTGCGGCCCGACGCTTGGGAACATCGTATTCTCCAAGTGCAGAGGAACCGAATTGAATGCGGTGGTGCAACCGACTTCAGGATACTGGTAATAGAAGACCTTTTGGCCGGCCGAGTCCAAAGCCAGCAGCTGGGCCAGCACCGTGGGAGCGCCGAAACCGCCAACGAACGAGTAGGTGATGAGATAGTTAGAGGGAGCATCTTCGTAGACGCTGCTACAGATAGGATCATTAATGCTTTGATTCATCTCGTAATTCCAAACCTCAGTGGCTACTTTTGTTCCTAGGTTTATCTGATAACGTCGCGGACTCGCGTAGTCTCGATTCGCACCAGGTGGAGTGTGAGTAGCGCTCTGGAAGCCATCATCAAAGGCCATCAGGTTGTTATCATAGGTGATGGATGGCGCATGTTGTCCGATCGGGGGAAGAGTTCCGGGAGCGCTACTAATAGCAAATCTACGCAAAGACGGAAACTGATACCATTGCTTGGTTGGATCACCGAAAATCCACTTGATCGCGCTCGTCCTATAATCGAGAGCGATGAGAAAATTCTCTCGACTTGAGATGATGACCACGTCAGAAGCGCGATCGTAGGTCGCCGCATTGTTATGGAACCAGTCATTCATGGGATCGGAGATGGTTCGCACGAATTGAGTCGGATCATCCCCACCCGCGGTCATGGCCGCGCTGATGATCTGGGCCATGTCCCAAACCTTAAGAACGTTACCGCTGCGATCAATTTCTATGTTAGTCGCTTCGGTCTGCGTTGTCGTATCGACGTCGCAGATCAAGCCGAATTTCCCAAGGTCGACGTTGTGGTGAAAATTGGTGACACCTATGTTGGCATAGTTGTGAAGGAAGACGGACGTCCCATCGAGCTCAACGCGATAGATGCTTGAACCATCGGTTCGATAAATCGCGTTCTCAAAGAGCATGCAGTCGAATGGTCCCGTGTGACCGGGAGGGCCAACCCAGCGAATCGCGCCGTCGGTGTCCATGATCGTGGGTGTGAAAACGCTGCAGCTCTCCTTGATCAGGAAGTAATCATAACTGAGTTTCCTGCTATTGTTTCTCGCCTGCAGAATGGTGGGGTTCTTGTAGTGGCACGGATCGGAGAAAGCGGTTGTCGTAATGAACGTACGCCCGGTGCTTGAAGAGCCGTCCTGAAATCGATAAGTCAGATCGACGGTATTTCTGTAATTATCGTACAACCCGTAAACTTGCAGGAAAATCGTGCTGCCTTGGATGTAACCTCGCTGCGACAGATAACTTCGAGAGTAAGTGGCTGATAAAGGACGCGTGACCGAGCCCGGCTTCGGCGCGATCGTAAATTGGATGGTCTTAATATCAGCCGTGCTGCTCGCCATGAGCGAGAGCTGAACAATGAACGGCGTTACGCCCGGTGTCTGGGCCCCGATGGTGATTGTTGTATCGGTCGCCTGAGTTGCGCTGCACACACGACAGAGCGCAACGATAAGCACGAAAGTAGGGATGAAGGATCTGAGTTTCACAGGAGTTGAATAGTTTGAGTTTTGCTGTCGGGACAGACTGCACCTTTGCAAATATTCCCAGGTTTACCAACAAAATCGCAGCCTCCCGGAGGACCGCGTGTGTTTCCTTAGCGATCGGTCGCGCATTACCAGCATCATCGAGACTGCGTGCGATGGTGTATGCAAGTGGTTTGCATGAGGCGAGCCTTGCTCGCTCATCGCGGCATGATAATCTGCCGGCGCAAAATCGTGCCCACAATTGCTGACAAGAAATTCAGTTTGCCATTCCTCAGTGGAGCTCTCCTGTTTCTTTGCGCGCTGGTGTTTTATTACTTTTCCGTCCTTAGGGTTGATTATCGAAGATCGGCTCTGTTCAATCTCAAACCGGGACCGGACGCAACAGAGTATTTTGCTCAGGCTGTAGCAATGTCGAGAGGAGAACGCCCATCGATTCGGATTGGTTATGAGAGGCTACCCTCGGCTTTCCCACCAGGTTACTCCGCACTTATTGTCCCATGGCTCAAAATTCTTCCGCGAAAGGACGCTGTTCTTGCGCCATTTCGGACGAATCAGGCGCTGGGATTGTTACTGCTGTGTGTTGTTTTTGGCTTCTATCTATACCTTTCGATGCCGGTAGCTGGAGGAATTGCCACTGTGCTTCTGGCCACCTTGCCGGGATTTTTTGCCTTCAGTCGTTCTTCTCTCAGCGACGTCAGCGCGTGGTTACTCTATGCACTGGCTTTTATCTTTGCTTACCTCGGTTTGAAAGAGGAACGCCGTTGGAAAATATATGTTTCAGCGGCTTTTCTAGGCCTCTCGATGAACCTGCGCCTGCAGTCCGTGTTCTTTGTGCCGCTGTTGATCGCGATGCCGCTCATGCCAATAAGGCAACAGTATGGACGCTGGTTCTTTCATTGTTGTGCGGCGGGATTCGTTTTCCTGGTGGGAGGGAGCCCTTTTCTTGTCCTTAATGCGATTGAATTCGGGTCACCGCTAAAAATTGGCGGCAACTTCTGGTACCCGGCGCGGCAACTCTTTTCAATACGCTACATTCCTCAATCGAATGCCGCGATGTTTTGTCAGGAGTTTGCGTTGCGCCTGCATGACTTTAAAGCTGTAGACATTTTCGGCACGGGAACAGTCTTCGTTGCAGCATTCGTTCTCTTGATCTGCATTGGCTTTTTCTTTGTTCCATTCAATCGTGCTGTTCTTTGTATTCTCATCACTAACCTGGTGTTTACCGCCGGGACCGCAGCGTATCTATATCCTGATGGACGTTACTACCTTCAGCTACTCATCCTCCTGATTCCCGTTGCCGTCTTGCCCGTGATATGGGCGATCCGGAATCTACTTTTACCCAGGAGGTTCCTCCTTTCATTAGGCATACTAATTTTGTTTATCGCAGCTTGTTTAGGGTATCCATCCCGAGGCAATTACAAAGGTGCCAAAAGAAACCGCTTTCAGGCATGGGAGGCTGTGCACTATTCCAGGTATTACACATGGCGTTCTTCACCATTTTGGTTTTTACCTGAAGAGAAGTTCGCCATGCTTTGCGGTCACGATCCCGGCCTTGTGCTCTCCGATATAGATCCGGTCTACTTGAATGCATTGCTGCCTGCTCAATTTGCCGCAGTGCCTGTTGATGACAATCAGTTACGGCGTTGGAGCCCTAAGTGGCACTACGATAAAGAGCGAGCTAAGACCATGATCAGGCAAAGCCTGTTGGGTTCGATTCCCGTTTACGCGCTTTTCATTTCTCGAGCCGAAATGAAGGCGCAAATCTCGAGGCTCCCAGCAATCGAGGGTTATCATTGGGTTGAAACTCACGCGAGCGACCACGACGTTATCCTGAAGCTTCTACCTGTGTCATAATCATGCGTGGCGGCGCGAGCTCGTTAGGTGCGTAATCAAACGGGAGTGTGAGTCCTTCTTCGCATCCAAAAACTGCCGCCCAGCCAGGGATCGGCAGTTGGAAAAACCGATTTCAATTCTTCCGGAAATCGCGCTTTGAGGTAACCGCTGCTCACCAGCACTTCAAACTCAGCATTAAAGGCGAGGAAAGCTTGCAGCAAGTATTGCTCAGTCCAAAAACGCCGCCGCCGGATCACCCAATCTTCCGGGTACTCGAACGGAAAAAAAATGTCGTGCACGTGAACGATGACCCCTGGCTTCAGCCGTGGCAAGACTTCAAGGAAAAGAAAGTTTACGTCACCGCCAATCCGCACCACGTGAGAGCTGTCGATGAACAGGCAATCACCGGGATTAAGGTCTGTAAAAACTGAAAGGTCGACCTCTTCGACTTTTTTTGCGAGAAGGGAAGTAAGTCCTGCTACACCGCGGGTTAGGAACTCTTGGGGATAGGGCTCAATACTCTGCAGCTCTGTAATTCCGTTCGCGCGCGCCGCTTCAGCCAGAATTAGAGTGGAGTAGCCGCTGCCTACCTCGATAATTTTTCGGGGCGTATAATGCCGCACAAGGCAATACGCGAGCAGCGCATCTAGCGCATCGAATCGTCCATTGGCAAGGTAGAAGCGGTTTTGCTCTCCGGAAGAGTGGAGTGGAATTTGCTGGTACTCGTCCTTAAAAGCAGGAAAGACTTCGCACAGTAATCGCCGCTGGCTCGTCTCGTTCATGTCGAGACCGGGCAGATTCTGAGGTTGTTGCCAGAGTTTTCCCGATAGCTCTCTTGAATCGGGGATAGGTTGGTAGAAATGCACCGGTGTGACATGAAAGCCTTTGGATTCCCACAAGCGAAACCAATCCGCGAACTCCTCTCGATGCAGAAGAGTAGGCATAGTGTCAGCAATCAATTTCGCGATCCGGGCGATATGATCTTTACCTTGGTGGCGCTTGAGCCGCTCTAAGAGGAAGGCCCAGGGAATATCAGTAAGTCGCACTTCTATTTCGTCGAGCAATTCGCGCTCAGCTCCTCCATACAGACGGAAAAGGTAGGACACGGCAGGACGAAGCCCCGAAATTTCAAGAGACCCACTAGTGCCGCGACCAACCAGCTTTTCGTCTCCTCCTCCTTCAGAGACGCGGATTTCCGCTTTGGCAGGTGGAGTGATTTGCCAGCGCAATTCCGTTTTCGAGCCAGCTTCTATCGGAATGGGATTTGGAGAAGCTGTGATTTTTCCAACGACCTTCTTCGTAACCTTGACCTCATCGAGTAATTGGCGCGGTTGCGTAGCGGCATAGAGGCGAAAGACATACGTCCGTCCGGCCTCAATCCACGGGACGTGCAATGACCCATGTGTGCCGCGCGAAATTAGTTTTTCGGGCGCGCCATCTTTGGATACACAAACTTCTGCGACCGGAACGTTGGTTTTCCAATTAAGAACGGTTTCAGAATCGACTTCCTTTGAGTCAGGTTCGGTCGGAACGGGGTTTGGAGAAGCCGTGATTTTTCCAATGACTTTCTTCGAAACCTTGACCTCATCGAGCAATCGGCGCGGCTCTACCGCGGCGTAGAGACGAAAGAGATACACACGGCCTGGCTTGATCCACGGGAGGGTTAATGACTCATGGGTCGCGTGCGAGACTATCTTTTCGGCCGCACCCTCTTCGGAGACGCACATCTCTGCGGCCGGTGCATTTGTTTTCCAACTAAGAACGGTTGCAGAATCGAGCTCCGCCGGAAGCGAATTACTTTCGGCTGTGATCGTCCCCGTTACCGGCTCCGGCGGAGAATGACTCATCGTAGCTCGACCTGTTTCAGGTATGTTTCAATTGATAAGGGCGGCGCCACGCTTTTGCGAAAGATTGCGAATAGGAATGGTTTCCATCGAAAGGGTTCGATGGAGGCGTTTGGAGAACATCATGCGAAAGTATTTCTTTTACTTTTCACGTCAATGCGATTGGCTGCATCGTAATTGTCAGGAGATGCGAAATTCTCTTCATCAACCATGAGCTTTAATAACGACCCGATCGAGCCTGTCCGGCGCTATTATGATGGCAAGATCGAACAGCATGGTGCTACCGCCTCAGGAGTTGATTGGAAGGATGAGAACTCGCAATCGGTCCGGTTTGAGCAGTTGGCTTTGGTGATGGGAAACGACTGCGACTGTTCGCTCGCGGATATCGGCTGCGGCTACGGCGCCTTTGCAACTTTTCTGCGCAAACGCGGATGGCGCGGTTCCTACGAAGGCGTGGACATTTCTGAGCGCATGATCGAGGCGGCGCGGAAACGTTTCTCGGCAGACAAACAGGTCCGATTGACCGTGGGGCAAAAAGCGACAATGCCCGCTGACTTTGTCGTAGCGAGTGGAATCTTCAATGTGAAGATGAAAACCGGCATCGAAGAGTGGGAGTCTTATGTTCTACAGACGATTGATTCATTGGTGGCTTCGGCGCGAAAAGGCGTTGCCTTCAATTTTTTGACTTCATGGTCAGACGTTCCCTTCATGCGCGAGGATCTTTACTATGCCGCGCCCGAACGTATTCTTGAATATTGCGCGGCGCGACATTCGCGGTGGCTGGAACTTTCGCAGGACTACGGCTTGTTCGAATTTACCGTCCGCCTGCGGTTGGACCGAGCCATGCCGCGGCTGCGAATCCGCGCGAAGCAATGATTGCGCGTACGCGATCCAAGTTGCGCGTTTGCGCAGCCATTAGTGGACAAGCCACGGTGCTAGCAGCAGTGCTCGAAGCGGCCCGCCAGGAACTGTTACCGCTGGAGTTTTGCGGCTTCGTTGCAGATCGTCCCTGTGGCGGACTTGAGATCGCGAAGGAATTCGGGATTGCCAGCAACTGTCTTGACTATAAAACATTTCCATCGCGCGATGATTTCAACGAAGCCTTTGATGCAACGGTGCTTTCCTTCGCGCCGGACATGGTGCTCCTGCATTACAACCGTCTTGTTTCCACACGGCTCCTATCTGCGTTGCCAGAAAAAGTGATCAATACACATTACTCGTTACTCCCAGCGTTTACTGGATTTCGCGCGATTCCGCGTGCGCTGGAAATGGGTGTGCGTTTCAGCGGAGTTACGATTCATGTGGTGACGGAACGCGTGGACGATGGCCCGATCCTGGCTCAAGCCGTTTGTCCCATCCAACCGCGCGATACCGAAGCCACTCTGGGATTCCGTCTCTTTGCGGCTGCCGTACCTCTTACTCTGGGTTTGCTCGCGACCGCCCCCAATTTTGAAGTTGATAGCGATACGAGTGAACGTTTTTCACTGCCTGATGAGACGGAAGCAGTGCTATCAGTGCCACTCTCTGAGCGACTTCGAGATTTTGCCGGTAGCTTTGTTGCTGCTAAAGCTCGTGGGCACCGGCGTTAATCATGAATGAAATCATTCCAGCACCAACGCTGTCCATCGTCAGCACGCTCTATCGATCGGAAAGTTGTGTTGAACAATTTTGCCGACGAGCGGCGAATGCTGCGCGCGCCCTCGGACGAAGTTTCGAAATTGTATTGGTGAATGACGGTTCGCCCGATCGCTCGCTTGCCATTGCCCTTCAACTGCAACAGGAAATGCCAGAGTTGGTCGTCGTGGACTTTTCCCGGAACTTCGGCCACCATCCGGCGATTCTCGCCGGTCTCAGCGAAGCGCGCGGCGACGAAGTGTTTCTCATCGATAGCGATTTGGAAGAAGAACCCGAGTGGTTGCAAGCCTTTGCAGACAAAATGCGCGCGGAACGCGCGGACGTGGTTTTCGGTCAACAAACGAGCCGGAAAGGCGGTGTCGGTGAAAAGGTAACCGGAACAATATTCTATTCCCTGTTCAATTTGCTGAGCACAACGAGCCTGCCTGTTAATTTTGTCACGGCGCGTCTGATGAATCGGGCTTACGTCGATGCGCTCCTGCAATATCGC
>DASTMV010000003.1:0-19299 GCA_035713885.1 Candidatus Udaeobacter sp.
GATATGCTGTTGAGGCGCGAATTCCTATTGCGCATTCCTCTTCGAGTGGAGAACAACCCATGATAGCGACTCAGCAGCCGACGAAAGATTATAGGGAGCAATATGAAATTGCGCTGATTATTTCACGCGCAAGACCGTGGAATTTTTCGATCTAATTACGTGGAGCGATCATCACCGCAGAGCCAGCAAGAGACTGATTTTTCAATCCAGAAGTACGGCGAAGCGACCACAGAAAAGGAGGAGTGCGACGAACAATTGCTGGCGGAATACGGCGCGATTCTCGCATTCTTCGTCGCCAGCGTGGCGGTATTGACGGGAGTTGCGAAGAGCCAGAGACGATTGCCGAAAAGATTCGAATTTTTTGATTTGGTGCTGCTCGGAGTGGCTACGCACAAGCTGAGCCGTCTCGTAGCGAAGGATCGAATAACTGGGATCATTCGCGCTCCATTCGTGGATTACATTCGCGGCGCAGGTGCCGGTGAGGTGGAAGAAGAGCCGCGGGGGCGCGGCGTTCAGCGCGGTATTGGCACGCTGGCATCATGTCCTTATTGCATGGGACCATGGTCGGCCACCGCGATCGCGTTCGGGTTTCTGTTTGCGCCGAGAATCAGTCGTTTTTTCGCGGGGATTTTGGCCAGCGTCGCCGTGTCGGATTTCCTTCACCGCGCTTACGTCGCGGCTAAAGGAAAAACATAAGCGGGGAGAATGGCAGATCAGAGGGATGAAAGGGCCGGCGAATGTCTATTCAAATGAGCTCGAAGCCGAGCTGCGAGAGAATGTCAGAGGAGAAGTGCGGTTCAGCGAGGGTGATCGCGCCCTTTACGCTACAGACAGCTCGAATTACCGGCAGGTTCCTATCGGGGTCGTGATTCCGCGCGATCGCGGCGACGTGATCACGACAGTTGCGGCGTGCCGAAAATTTGGGGCACCAATCACCTGCCGGGGCGGTGGCACCAGTCTGGCAGGGCAATGCTGCAACGTGGCGGTAATCATTGACTTCACGAAATACATGAATCGCGTCATTGAGGTGGACGCGGAAAACAAGCTCGTCCGCGTCCAGCCGGGCATCGTGCTTGACGAGTTGCAAAAGCGCGTGAGAAAGCATGGGCTGATTTTTGGTCCCGATCCTGCAACGCATAGTCACTGTGCCATCGGAGGAATGCTCGGCAATAATTCGTGCGGAGTGCACTCAGTCATGGCTGAGTTTTACGGTGGCGGCGCGCGTTCTTCCGATAATGTGCGTGAGTTGGACGTGCTGCTGTACGACGGAACGATTCTTCGCGTCGGCAAAACTAGTGATACGGATCTTGCTCGGATTGTCCGAGACGCAGCTGTCTCCGTCACCGATACCTCCGCGTCAGGACTGCCATCGCAAGCCTTAGCCGACATCAGCGATCACGGCTGCGGCAGGCGGCGCGAAATTTACAGAAAGCTTATTGGCCTTCGAGATAAGTATGGCGAGCTAATCAGAAAGGGTTTTCCAAAAATTCCGCGGCGCGTTTCCGGGTACAACCTGGATGAGCTGCTTCCAGAAAATGGATTCAATGTCGCGCGCGCTCTCGTAGGAACTGAAAGCACCTGCGTGATCATTCTGGAAGCGACGTTGGAGCTGATTCCGAATCCTGCGGTGCGCTCCCTGCTCGTATTGGGTTATTCGGACATCTATAAAGCAGGCGACCACATTTCGGAGATTCGCAAATACAAGCCGATCGGGCTTGAGGGGATTGATCACGTTCTGATCCACGCGATGAAGCTCAAACATATTCATCCGCGCGACCTGCACATTCTGCCCAAAGGCGACGGCTGGTTACTGGTTGAATTTGGCGGCGAAACAAAGGAAAAGGCAGACGCACCTGCGCGCAAACTGATGGCAGAACTGAGGGCGCAATCGAATGCGCCAACGATGCATCTGGTTGACGACCCCTCACACGAACAGGTCGTATGGGAAATTCGGGACGCTGGTCTCGGGGCGAGCGCGCGTGTGCCAGATGAGCCAGACACATGGGAAGGTTGGGAAGACTCTGCCGTTTCCCCCGACGACATCGGAAAATATCTGCGCGATTTCCGCGCGTTGCTTACCAAGCATGGGTATCTCTGCACGCTGTACGGGCATTTCGGTCAGGGTTTGGTCCATACGCGTATCGACTTCGGTCTGAAAACGCATGAAGGAATTCAAAAATATCTGCGCTTCACACACGAAGCTGCCGAGTTGATCAAGCGCTACGGCGGTTCGCTTTCAGGTGAACATGGGGACGGCCAGTCCCGCGGCGAATTGCTGCCGATCATGTTCGGTGACGAGCTGGTGCAAGCATTCCGCGAATTCAAAGAAATCTGGGATCCAGATTGGAAAATGAACCCAGGCAAGGTCGTTCAACCGTACCGGCGTGATGAGAATTTGCGTTATGGCGAGCACTACGACCCGCCGCAATGGAGCACCTACTTCAAATATCCAAGTGACAAGGGAAGCTTCGCCTACGCGATGGAGCGTTGCGTCGGCGTTGGCAAATGCCGCCGGCACGAGCACGGCACGATGTGCCCCAGCTACATGGTTACGCGCGAAGAGAAACATTCGACGCGTGGTCGAGCCCGGATGTTATGGGAAATGCTGAACAACCAGGCACTCCAAAAGCAGGGGTGGCGCGACGAAAGCGTTAAGGACGCGCTGGACCTTTGTCTCTCGTGCAAAGGATGCAAGGCAGATTGCCCGATGAACGTCGACATGGCGACATATAAGGCGGAGTTCCTCTCGCATTATTACAAGCATCGGCCGCGTCCGGCACATGCCTATGCATTTGGATTGATTCACCTCTGGGCACAGCTCGCTCAGCTTTCGCCGGCACTCGTTAACTTCGTCAATCGCGCGCCAATTACGAGTAGCTTGGTGAAGAGAATTATCGGCATCGCGCCACACCGGGAGGTACCGGCATTTGCGGGACAGACATTCAAGGCCTGGTTTCGACATCGCCGCCACTACTCAACGGTAGCGAAGGCTCAACGAGCGCCCGCCGTGCCCGATGGTCGCGCCGTACCATTCGGCCGTGTCATCCTGTGGCCGGACACGTTCAATAATTTCTTTCATCCCGAAACGGCAAAGGCTGCCGTCGAAGTGCTCGAGGATGCCGGCTTCAGTGTCGTGATTCCCGAAGCCGATCTCTGCTGTGGCCGGCCGCTTTACGACTACGGCATGCTCGACACGGCGAAGCGCTGGCTCTCGCAAATTCTCGAAGTGTTGCAAGAAGAGATCGAAGCAGGCACGCCTGTAGTCGGACTCGAGCCAAGCTGCACGGCCGTTTTCCGCGACGAACTAATGGAACTGTTCCCGCAGAACGAAGACGCCATTCGCTTGTCGCGCCAAACATTCACACTCGCGGAATTTTTCAAAAAATTTGCGCCTGACTATTCAATTCACAAACTCACACGAAAAGCGGTCGTACACGGGCATTGCCATCACAAAGCGATCATGAAAGTGAACTGTGATGCGGAATTATTCGACAGACTTGGGCTGGATTTTGACATCATTGATTCTGGTTGCTGCGGCATGGCGGGCGGGTTCGGTTTTGAGAAAGATCATTATGACGTTTCAATCGCATGCGGTGAGCGCGTAGTTCTTCCGACGGTTCGCAGCGCAGCCAAGGACACTCTGATCATCGCCGACGGGTTTAGTTGCCGTGAGCAGATTCGCCAGATGACTGACCGTCAGGCTCTGCATGTTGCACAGGTTCTGCAAATGGCGATAAACGAAGGTCCGCGCGGACCTTCGGGGAATTTCCCGGAATACGAATACGTTGCGTCTTCCGAGCCGGTACCATCTGCGGCAAAAGTATTTTCGATCATCGCAATCGTAGCACTGACGGTTGCTGCCGGTGCCAGGCTTCTCAACGAGAGGAGAAACAGGTGAAGCGGCCAATAGTGGTTATTACGGGTGCCTCAGCGGGAGTTGGCCGTGCCGCCGTCCGGAAATTCGCCCGTCACGGTGCGCGTGTCGGATTGCTGGCGCGCGGAGTCGATGGATTGAAAGCAGCCCAACGAGAGGTGGAACAACTCGGCAGTGAAGCTTTGATAATCCCAACGGATGTGGCCAACGCCGAGCAAGTCGAAGCAGCGGCGGCAAAAGTCGAAGCCGAGCTGGGAGAGATCGATACCTGGGTCAACAACGCAATGACATCTGTTTTTTCACCAATCAAAAAAATGACTTCCGAAGAATTTCGGCGGGTGACCGAAGTGACTTACCTCGGTTACGTGTACGGTACTCTCGCCGCGCTCAAACGTATGTTGCCGCGCGACCGCGGTGTGATTGTGCAGGTTGGCAGCGCGCTGGCGTATCGTGGCATTCCGCTGCAGGCCGCTTATTGCGCAGCCAAGCACGCGATTCAGGGCTTTTGCGATTCGCTCCGGTGCGAATTACTTCACGACGGCAGCAACGTGAAAGTGAGCATGATTCAAATGCCAGCGCTTAATACTCCGCAATTCGGCTGGGTAAAAAGCCGCTTGCCACACAAAGCGCAGCCCGTGCCGCCCATCTTCCAGCCCGAAGTTGCCGCGGAAGCAATTTATTTTGCTGCGCACAATCCCCGGCGGGAATTCTACGTCGGGCTGCCGTCGGTAAAGGCGATCGTTGGCAACAAAATAGCACCCGGTTTGCTCGATCACATCCTCGCCCGCACCGGTTACAGTTCTCAGCAGCACGACGGCGCAGAAGATCCAAATCGACCCTACAACTTATGGCAGCCGGTGTCGGGCGATCATGGCGCTCACGGCGCGTTCGACGCGCGCGCCCAAAGCTGGAGTCCGCAATTATGGAGCAGCGAACATCGGACCTGGTTAGCGTTAGGTGTGATCGCACTCGCTCTTTCAGGCCTTCTCGTGCTGCTTAAGAGCAAGTGACTGCATACACTTGGCTTTTCTACTTACGCCTGACTACTGCCGGTGTGCCGATGGAATTCGCGAGGCGTTTACACGAACAAGTAGCTTCGCTAATCGTTAGATCACCCTGTAAAGCGAGGACATCCCATTGGTATTTCGACACGAGGCGCGGCGATGGCGGCATCCGCCCAGCTCTGAGTCCGCGGGATTTGCTAATGCCGCTGTTACTGATCGCCATTATCGCGACTGGCGAAGACATTTCCACGCGCGCCGTTATGGAATACTTCAAACCGCTGATGAGCTGGTTAGCGGAACAGAACAAAGGCCGTCATATTGGCTGGGAGTAAGTGGATCGCGATCTCCGCGCGCAAGGGCAGAGTAGTCGCCGAAGGCGCAAGGAACAAAAATTCGGCGGCCAGGTGGCAGCATTTGCCAATGCGCTAGGAGGTCGCGTTCCACCTGCTAATGCGGCGGCTGGTTAGGTTGTGATTGGTTCAGTTTCGCCGAGGCTTTTATTATCTCCGCCTGCACTACCGGCATGATATCGGCCATGTATGTGCCGAATTTTTGCATCGCAGATTTTCCAACAGGCGAGCCATAAAAGTCAGCCAACGCCTTCAGCTCGTCCGTGGTAAAGTTTTTTACCAGTGCGTCCATCATCGCTTTGGTTAGCGCGGCGATGTCCAGTTGTGTGGTCATGACTCGCTTAAACTGCTCGCGCTGATCTACTGGAAGGTTCACAGCCATCTTATCAGCCATGTCCTCAAACAAAGCCTTTGGCGGACTGACCTGAAGATAACGCTCGGCTTCACGACGTCGCGTTTCGGGAGTGTCAGTAGCACTGAAAACGGAGACGGAGGTAAACAGGCTAAGCGCTACGACGAAAATTTGTTTGTGCATGCTGACTCATTAAAGGCGGCCCGCTCGGAAAGCGATCTTTTCCAGCAACGTTTTGACTGTTGGTCGGGCGCTTGACACAAGCATCACTACAGCGCGCATTTTAGCATGCGTGTTCTCGTTCTCACTGGCGCTGGCGTTTCCGCCGAGAGCGGTATCCCGACTTTTCGCGGCAAAGGCGGTTACTGGCGGAATCTGGATGCAGCAAAACTTGCGACACCGGAAGCGTTCGAACGCGATCCGAAATTGGTTTGGGAATGGTATCGCGAACGCCGCGAACGCATCAGCACTGCGCAACCGAACGCCGCACACCAAGCGATTGCGAAGCTCGCGCAGAACGCAGACGAGTTCCTGCTCGTTACGCAGAACGTGGACGATCTTCACGCGCGGGCGAGTTTGCCTTTAGGAAACATGGTGCAGATTCACGGAGATATCTTTGTCACGCGCTGCTCGCAGTGCGATTTTGCGGACGCTGGTAGGAGCGGTTCGCCCAAGACGCCGGGAACGAGCGCAGTTCACCTCCAGGGCGGGCCATTGCGGTCAATCGCCCCGGCCTCAAAAAGCGACGTCAGCATTCCGCGCTGCCCAGACTGCGACGCGCTCATGCGGCCGGGCGTTGTTTGGTTTGGCGAACAACTTCCATGGAGCGAGCTGCAGCGAGTTGAAACTTATCTCGATCGCGGAGCATGCGACGTTGTGATCGTTGCCGGAACGACTGCCACGTTTGGATATATCATCGATTGGGCGCTTCGGGCCAAGCACGATCACGACGGCGAGCTGATCGAAGTGAATCCTGAGGAAACGCCGCTCTCGCGTTTTGCCACGCGCACAGTACGCGAGCCGGCTGCGATCGCGCTGCCGCGTATCGTTGATGGATTGATCAATCGAGGCGCGCTGTAGTGGCAGGCTGAGTCCGTTCTGGGGCGGAGAGCGGCCTGCGTGTTCATTCAACGCAGCCGACAGGTCTGTCTCTACAGCAAGCGTTACGCGCCAATCCAGCGGAGATATCGTTTGGCAGATCGCATGACTGCTACTTTTGCATCCGCGAGAACGTTCGCCTGCCACCATCCGCCATAAATCTGCTCGAACGGGAACGGTTCGATTCTCTCGACGATCCTGCGGATCGCGAGCGCTCCAAGCGGAATGAGATTTGGATAGCTGCGCATGAAACTGACGTAACGGCGATCCTGTACGACGGTAATAATGTCGCCCGTGAGCAAAGCGCCATTGCCCCGGGCACTCTTTTCCCAATGCAGCACAGTGCCTCCTTCGAAATGGCCGCCGCAATTGATCAGCGTCAGACCATCCCAAAGCGAAAGCGTTGTTCCTTTCCAGAATCGAATGCGCGATCCGGCAGCCGCCGGACGCATGACCCATTCACGATCCGCCGAATGCAAAAAGATCTGGGCGTCAAAGCATTCAGCCCATTCGATCATCGACGAGTAAAAGTGCGGATGCGAAATCGCAATGGCGCGGATGCCGCCGCATGCATTTACCTCAGCGATTGTTGCATCGTCCAGCAAAGAGATGCAATCCCACAATAGATTTCCTCCCGGCGACCGCAGAAGCAAAGCCCGCTGGCCGATCGCAAATTCCGGTTCTGTGCCGATGCCGACAAGGCAGGGCGCTTCCTCTTGAATGCGGTTATGATGATCAGCCCGCAACCCCTCGAGCGTTGTCCATTCCTGGCCGCTGTGGTGCACAAATTGCCGTTCATCTTCGCAAATACGACAGCGCGCCGGCGGCTTTGCAGTTTCATCAAACTGCGTCCCGCATTGCACGCAGATAAACTTTTTCATGGCAAAAAATTATCGATCTCATCAACCTTACAATGCTAAATGAGCATCGAGACGAACAATCGTCTGTTAAAGCGCACTTCGCCGATCGTAGCTGCGCTTTGCCTTTGCCAATGGTCCGATTCTACGGCGACTGATTACCGGTGAGCGGCAAGTATCTGCGCGAAACGCCAGACTTCGTGAAAGGTGTTGTACAGCGGCGTTGGCGCGACGCGGATTACGTTTGGCTCACGAAAATCGCATTTTACACCGGCGTCGATGAGTTCTTCGTGTAGCTGCTTTGGATGCTCGTGCACCTGGATCGACAATTGCGCACCGCGCGCATTTGGGTCCGCCGGAGTGATCAACGAGAATTTCCTCGAGCCCATCTGTCCAATCAAGAACTCAAGATAACCGGTGAGCTTGATTGATTTTGCGCGAAGCCGTTCCATGCCACCGGCTTCCTCGAAAATTGCCAGTGAAGCGCGCAGCGGAGCCATCGAGAAAATTGGCGGGTTACTAATCTGCCAGGCATCAGCAGAGGGAACGGGAACGAAGTCCGGCTCGAGATGCAGGCGAAATCGCGTACTCGGATCATTCCCGAACCAGCCAGCCAGTCGCGGCAATTTCGTATTTGTCGCGTGACGCTCATGCACGAATGCGCCCGCCACTGCGCCGGGACCCGCATTGAGATATTTGTAACAACACCAGACCGCGAAATCGACATTCCAGGCATGTAATAAGAGCGGCACGTTGCCGGTTGCGTGGGCGAGATCGAATCCGACAACGATTCCGTTTTCCTGCGCTGCGGTCGTAATTTTTGCGATGTCGACCAATTGACCGGTGAAAAAATTCACCGCGCCCATGATCACGACTGCAAGCTGATCGGTGTAGGCATCAATCAACTCGAGAATCGCTTCGGTGCGAATGGTGAACTGGTCTTTGCGCGGACGGGCGAGAACGAGCGTCTCTGTCGGATCGAACCCATGGTGCAGGATCTGGGTCTTGATGGCATAGGTATCAGAAGGAAACGCTGGCTCTTCCATCAGGACTTTGAAACGCGATTCGGTTGGACGATAAAACGTGGCCATCATCAGGTGCAGGTTCACCGTGAGGCTGTTCATGCAGATCACCTCGATTGAGTTTGCGCCGACGAGACGCGCCATCGGCTCGCGTAGCGCCTCATGATATGAATACCACGGCGTTCCGGTGGCGTGGTGCGCGTCCACGCCGAGCGTCGCCCAGTTGTCCAGTTCTTCCTCGACGATTCGTCGCGCCGACTTTGGCATCAGGCCTAACGAGTTCCCGGCAAAGTAAAGTACTGGCTCACCGTCTTTTCCCAGCGGCAGATGAAATTTTTCGCGAAAACCACGAAGTGGGTCTTCCGCATCGAGTTGCCTCGCAAAATTTTCGTCGGATGAAAAAGTCATTAACCGCAGATTACGCAAATTTCGCCGATTCGAAAGAATCCACACCGAGAAGCGACTTTGACTGTGATCTCGGTCAATCTGCCGAGTCCGCCGATGAATGGCTATTTGGGCGGCTGCATTAATTCGATCGTCGTTCCGTCGGGGTCGCTAACGTAAATGACGCGCTTACCGGCATTCGGACCGGAAAGAAGAACCTGCGGTTTGCCAGCGGGTTTCCACCCTGAAGCAGCAATCTTTTCAAGCACAGCATTAAGATCGTCAACCAGCAGCGCAACATGCACGGAACCTAGGTCGCATGGTTTAGGATTTGCGTGATCACGATCCGCCGGCGCGAGATATTCAAGTAGCTCAATCTTGTGACCTCCGGGCGATTTCAGCACGGCAAGCTTGATCTCCGCGTGTTGAACGCCGGTGATCTCTTCAGCCAATTCACCTTTCTGATGCGCAGTGTGAGAAAGCTCAAACCCGAGCACATCGCGCCAGAACGCAAGCGATTGTTCCAAGTTTGCAACTGTGATGCCGGTGTGATCGGTGGAAATGATGCGAAATTCACTCCTGCTCGTGATCATGTTTGTGCCCCGCGTCGAAACCGAACGTCCAAGGTTCAACGGCCAACATCGAATTACAAGCGAGCAGGGAACTCGCGCTGCCATGCCCGGACCGGCGCAGCGCGCCGTCCCTATCCTACGGCGGCGATCACTTTAAGTTCGATGGCAATCGGCGTCGGTAGTGCGCCTACTTCAACGGTGGTGCGAGTCGGATTCGGTTTCCCCGAGCCGGCAAAATATTCGGCGTAAATACGATTATAGACTGCAAAATCCTTTTTCATATCTGTGAGAAAGACCGTGACATCGATGATGTCTTGCCACGTCGCCCCAGCGTCTTCCAACACAAGCCGCACATTTTCAAACACTGCGCGGCATTGCGTTTCGACGTCGTAACTCACAACATTATTTGAGGAATCGAGCGTCACCCCGGGAATTTCTTTGCTTCCACGCACACGCGGCCCAATCCCGGACAGAAACAACAGGCCGCCGACGCGCTTGGCGTGCGGAAACGCGCCAACAGGTTCTGGCGCACGCTGGCTTTCGAAGCTTTTACTCATCGGATGAAATCATTGCCGATGCTCATTGCCATTGCGAACAGCAGTTTCAAATCGCTTCGATGATCGCGCCTTTGCTTTTAACGCTTCCGCTTCGCGATTCCGCGGCGGTGCATTCGTTACCAGCGCTTCGAGTAAATGATGCGCGGAATGGGCCACGTCATTCACGGCACGATTGAATGCTTCTTCGTTCGCACGCGATGGTTTGTAAATCCGGAGAGCTTCCGAACAAATTGAAGGGACGAAGCGCGAATCTCGTCGTTCGTTGCTGGTGGTGAAAAATTATGCAGGGTCTTGATCGCTCGACACATGGCTGACTCTCAACACTCAACTCTCAGCCATCAACTATTTTCGCGTTTGTCGTTCCGGATGCTTCGGAAAATCATAAGTGATCGTATCCCACGGCGGGCGATCGGCGACGAAAGTATGAAATTAGTTGGGTGGCCATTGTTGTTTATTTCAGGTCGGACCCATGGATCGTCATCAAATGCGCCCATGCGAATCGACACCTGCGGCCCATCGCCGCCGAATAAACTTGAACCGCAGTTAGAACAGAACGCTTTTACCGTGCTGTCACCCTTACCATAAACCTTGATCAACTCCATGCCTTGGAGCAGACGGAACTGCTCGCGCAAGACACGTGCCTGAGTGCAAACCGCCGTTCCGGAATGCTTGCCGCACCGATCGCAATGACAGTGGCTGGCCTGAATGAACGGCAGATCAACTTCAAACTGCACACCACCGCACAGACAACTTCCGCAAATGGTTTTGCTTATTCACGACTCCCAACCCCAACGATGAACCCTCAACTTCTCAACAACTCTGCCGCGGGTTTCGCCGGCTGGAACGCGATCAATGTTTTACGTGCTCGTCAAGGAATCCAAAGACATCGGGCTCCCATTCTTGGACGGCAAGGTACAGGAAATTATGTCCATCCTCTGAGGTTCGACCGACGGGCGGGTAAATTTTCAACAGATGAGGCTTGTGAAGACGCTCCAGTTCCCTGGCTAACGCGTAACTTGCCGCAGTGCTGTAATCGTTGGCGGCCTGAATCAGCATGATGGGAGCGGTGGACTTGTCTATTGCGGCTAGCAGACGTTCGCGCAATTCGGGCGAGCGTTCCCATGAATTGGCGGCTGCGGCGAATGTCACGGCAGCACGAAAAGTGTTGTCGCGTTGAGCGGCGAGCAGTGTTAGTTGACCGCCAAATGAGTGGCCGACAATCGCGAGCCGCTTCGGGTCGACGCTTGGAATAGTTTTCAAAAACGTCAAACCCGCCAGTACATCGTCGAGCTGATCCGTGGTGGTGAGAACGAATTGCAAATGTTGACGAGCTTCCTTCCCCTTTGTTGCTTCCTCGCGCTTCAGGATGTCTTGCATGAATCCTCCTTGGTCGGCTGAAAGGCCTTGTCCACGACGACAAAGATAAAGAAACGCGTAGCCGTGTTTTAGGAATGGCGCCGCAATTTTTTCGGCTGCTTCCCTCATGGTGAGTCCAGCGGTATGATCGGCATCGATACCGCCCGAGCCATGACAGAAAAGAACGGCAGGAAATGGACCTGGACCCGATGGCTTCCACAGGAAAGCTTTTAGATGCAATTGTCCGTCCGGAACGACGACTGTGTCCGGAGTTATGGATGCGGACTGGTCGATGCCGAGCGCCATCGAGGTTAACGCGAGCAGTACCAAGAATATGGCGCACTTTAACATTTACCTTTTAACCGTCTGTTAATTGGAACTTATTTGGCAATACAAACGTTTTCAGTTCGGTGAAGAACTTCGTCATCGCTAGAGGTGCGGCGCGACAGGCCGGTGCGTCTTCTCGAGAGGTTTTATCGAGCGATACAGACATTTTTTGCCTCTGTAAAGAAACGAAGGGCCTCGAGGCCGCCTTCGCGCCCGACGCCGCTTTGCTTCATCCCGCCAAAAGGGACGCGCAAATCGCGCACGAGCCAGCAGTTCACCCACACCGTCCCGGTGTTGATCCGTTCGGCGACACGATGGGCGCGGCTCAGGTTTTGCGTCCAAACGCTCGACGAGAGGCCATATTCAACATTGTTGGCGTGATTGATTACTTCGTCTTCTCTGTCGAACGGCGTGATGGTTACTACGGGGCCGAAAATTTCTTCGCGATTTGTGCGACATGAAACTGAGAGACCCGTAATGACGGTGGGCTGGAAAAAATAGCCTTCCCGGCAACGTTCGTTAGGCGATTGCGGCGCAGAACCGCCAAGCGCGATCTTCCCGCCTTCTTTCTGCGCGAGATCGACGTAAAACTTCACTTTCTCGAGCTGGGTCTTGTTCACAATCGCGCCCTGTTCGGTACTTTCGTCCAGAGGGTCGCCCAGGCGCAGCCGGGCCGCGGTTTCGATGAAACGCTCCACGAAATCCTCGTACACTGGTCGCTCGACGAACAGACGCGAACCGCACAAACAAACCTGTCCTTGGTTTGCGAAGGACGAACGCACGCTGCCGGCGATTGCGGCATCAAGGTCGGCATCGGCGAAGACGACATTTGGATTTTTACCGCCAAGTTCGAGTGAAACCTTCTTGAATAATGGCGCACATGCCTCGGCGACTTTGCGACCGGTCACTGTGCCGCCAGTGAACGAGATGGTGTTGATCTTCGGATGCATGGTAATCGCCGCGCCGACTTTCGGGCCCGTACCATGCACGACATTCAGAACACCGTTTGGCAGCCCAGCTTCGCGGCCGACCTCGCACAACATATAAGCGGTCATCGGCGTCAACTCACTTGGCTTTGCGATCGCGGTATTTCCGACAGCGATAGCCGGCGCGATTTTCCAGCTCAAAAGGTAAAGGGGCAGATTCCACGGCGAAATCAGTCCGGCGATGCCGCGCGCCTGTCGCAATGTGTAGTTAAAAGCGACGTTATCGGTGATGTGCGCTTCGGATTCTGTGTGCAGGATTGCCGTGGCGAAGAACCGGAAATTTGCAACTGCACGGGGAATATCCAAAGAACGCGCAAGCGTGATGGGCTTGCCCGTGTCAATTGATTCGGCGAGCGCGAATTTTTCGAGGTCGCGCTCAAGTAAATCAGAAATCCGGAGCAAAAGGCGCGAGCGTTCGGCTGCCGGTTGCTTCGACCATTCCGGAAACGCTTTCTCTGCCGCTGTCACGGCTAGATCAACATCGTGGGCGTCACTGTCGGCAACCTGGGAATACGGCTTCCCGGTCGCTGGTTCGATATTGTCGAGGTATCGGCCTCCGATTGGATCAACAAATCGACCGCCGATGAAGTTTTGAATCTGCGGTGCTTCAGGGTACACGGCAAAGTCTAAGCGCACACCTCGTCTTCGCCAACCAGCGTTCGCGTAAACCTACGGCGAGTCGCGAGACGGAGCGTGTCAGTCGGCTCCAGATGCCAGCGCTTCGCTATTCTAAAATCTACGAGACTGTGAGAACCCCTTGCTGGCCGTTCTGTTGAATGATGGATTACCTAAATCAGAAAGCGACAAACGGATCCGTCATTATGATGCGGACGGGAACACTATCGATCTGGGCCGCCAACTGCGGCGTCGAGGAACTCGTTTTATCGACGTAAACGATGATTGCCGGCGCGGAATTGTCTTCCAGCGCTCCAAGCCCGACACCCAGCACTCCTGATCGCCCCATTAAGTCCTGGCGATTTTGCTCCAGCACTCTGCTTGCCTGATCAAGCGCTTGCTTTGGAAGTTGGAATGATTGCGCCCCGGCCTGTCGAAATGGTGCATCCGCACAATTTGTGCCTACAAAGGTTAATGTTCTGCCGAGGGCCGCATTTAATTTCGTAAGGACTTCGCTGATCGGATTAGCGATCGTGGTGTTACTACTGCCAGCGAAGAGAAGGGCAACCGGATGATAGCAGCCGTCGTTAGTGGTGATGAGTGATCCCGAATCGCCACCCATGCTGAAAGTGGTACTATTAATCACGACCTGGTTTGTGTAATTGAGGATATATGTTCGGCCCGTGCCGCATTTGATCTGATATTGCACGGCCACGCTCGTATTAGTAGATCCGATCGTTCCGGTCGTGTGTCCTGTTGTGCGCCCGCTTTTCGCAACCGCCAATCCGACCGAAGGACTCACGATTGTCTTGCTGGGAGGGCCGCCGTAGCCTTCAATGAAACCAGTGGAATCCATCGTTCCCGTGCGCACGGCAGCCACAGCGCAATCAACATTGTTCCCGAGGGTAACTGCCTTTGTAAAATCTGCGACTCTTGTGCTAGGGCTACAGCCGGTATCGACGAGACCTGGCTGCGAGATATCTTCACCGACCGCCGCCCGATCCTGGCGGGCGAGAACGTGATTGTTGCTAAGAACGTATTGCGCCGTGCCGTCAGTCACCAATGACCCGAGCGTGCCGCTACAACAGTAAAATTGGCTGTGATCTTTAATATTGCCGCCGGATACGCCGAAATGCATGTTCCTGGTTTGATACTGCGCCTGCGTGAGCTGTGGCGCGCAGATGAAGATAGTTGTGAGGATGAACGCTAAAGAAGAAATCTTGGACTTGATCATAGTGAACTAGTTTTTACTGAAAGCTGCGGTAAAAAAGCAAGTTCTTTTTCTTAAATTCAAAGAGAAAGTTATTCAGACCGCATCCAATCCTTGGTTACTCGTCTAGCTCCAACTATAGCCGTCGTAAATTTTTGGTTTTGCCGTTTGAATATGTTTATCGATTAGCGCGCAGAATTCGTCAGTGTGCCAGTGTTTTCGTGTAGCCCACCAGCATTGAAATCCTGGATAAGCTACGGTGTCGGCGAGAGTGCGCTCGTATCCGCGCCACAATCGTCTGTCGAGCATTCCATCCAGAACGCCGAGATATAGACTATCGGCCATTCGCAAGAAACGGCCCAGATGTGCACCAAATCTTAACTTGGACGGGCCATCTAATTCGTCGAATGATTGTAGAGCTCGAAGCCAGAGCGCGGCCAAGTCGGGATCTTCGACAAGAGTTCTATTCAAATCGCTCCAGTGCGACGTCAAAACATTCATCGTTGCACGCTGACTCTCTTTGTTTTGATTCCGAATTTGGGCAGCGAGATAAATGATGGAGATAATGACGCCGACGGCGCCAAGCATCTGCCCCACTGCATCGATCATCTCCCAGTTCATAGCTGCTAATTTAGCAGTGACTCAAGCGAGCAGCAGGAGCAGGACGGCGCAATCAAAATCCAAAATGCCGAGTCGAATGCGGTGCGGTGAGCGAAGGATTCGCTGGTTTGCGGAATATACCGCGAAAGAAGCGGCGTCTTTAAAAATATTATTGTCTATGAGAATCATTTGTAATTCACTGGGCTCAGTTGCTCACGATCCAAAGATAACAGCGGATGAGATACGGGTCGTTGGGAATGGAACGAGGCAGAAAAACTGCCGGGGAATCATATCACAGGGCGCAGCGACTTATGGGGATTTTTGCAGAGCAAATGCAATCTAGGGGAGTGTTGGCAAGACACTCTGTAATCCTGGAAAACCAAGAACATGACGTAGCGAGGCGTCACGAACCACAATAAGGAGATAACAATGAAAGAGAAAAATACCGTCGTCGATCCAACCGAAACAGGAACTTCTTCCATCAACAATGCCGCTAAACGGGGCAGTCGTCGCAAGTTTTTAGGACTAATGGGTGCGGCACTGACGGGTGGCATGACGCTGGGCAAAGCCTCTTTTGCCTCAGCTCAATCGGATGCTTCTGACACCATAGATGGCGTTCAATTGCCAGATACGGCCATGGATACACGGGTGAAAAAATCTTTCAGTATCCGCGTCAGGACTGCGACCAAAGAAGCTCATATACCTGTTCCGCCTCACACAACCAATGGAGATGAAGAACGCTATGACGACAAGTCCGGCACTTACACGAAGGGCATTCTCCAGGACGGAATCGGATTGGTGAACGCGAATGCGTATCGAACCTTTAAAAGGGCTTTGAACAGCGGCAGAGGCGCGGATTTCGAAAACATCATCGTTGGTGGCACACGAACGCTGAACGGGCCCCAAGGCGGGCTCGCATTTGCGCTGGAGGGCACTGATGCGGTGCAGTTCGGAAATGCTTCGTCTCCTGCTAATCAAGAGAACGGAATCGTGGTTGCTCCCGCGCCAGCCGTTGCGAGCGACGCTTACGGGACGGAGCTCGTCGAAATGTACTGGGGCTCGCTGCTGCGCGACATTGCGTTTACCGATTACGCCTCAAGTGAAGTTGCTGCTCAGGCTGCTGGCGAACTTTCAGGGATGCCAACCTATGCCGGCCCGAGAGATACCAATGGGCTCGTCACGCCAAACCTGCTCTTCCGTGGCCCATATCCAGGCGACACAGTGGGACCATACATTTCGCAGTTTTTTCTTATCCCGACTTTTCTGGGTGCACAAGGAATCAACCAGCAGATGCTCACGTACGCGGCGGGGGTCGATTACATGACCGACCCAACCACGTTCCAACAAGTCCAGAATGGTGTCGATACTGGGCTGCGCAATCAATTAGATCCTCAACCTCGCTACATTCATGATGGACGTGGTCTTGCCGCGTTTACCCACGTGGACGTACTTTATCAGGCGTACTTTACGGCGTACATGGTGCTTGGCAGCATCGGTGCGCCGGTGAATCCAGGCAATCCTTACGTCGCCTCCCGGACGCAGAACGGTTTTGGTACGTTTGGCGGACCGGATTTTGCGGCTGCTCTCACGGCTGTGGCTGGGCTTGCGGTAAACAATGTCTGGTATCAAAAATGGTATATCCATCTTCGTCACCGTCCCGAGTCCGGTGGGGCCATACTGCGCCAAATTCTGACCGGTAACGGCGGCACCATTGATGCCACATTAAGCGACAATGTTCTTAACTCGGTGGCGGTGCAGAGTAGTTTCAACACATACGGAGATTACTTTCTTTCTCAGGCCTTCCCCGAAGGATCGCCAACCCATCCAGCTTATCCGACTGGACACGGCACGGTTGCGGGCGCGTGTATTACCGTTCTGAAGTTCTTTTTCGACGGCAATTTCGTGGTCCCGAATCCGGTGGTGCCCAGCAGCGATGGGCTTTCACTCCTGCCTTATACGGGCGGTGATGCTGGACAAATCACCGTAAACGGTGAGCTTAACAAACTCGCAAACAATGTCTCGTTCGGTCACGGGATTCATGCTGGCATTCACTGGCGTAGCGACACGGACTCATCCATAAAACTGGGAGAAGCTGTTGCCATTAGTGTTCTTCAGGACAGAGCACTGACTTACAACGAGAAGTTCACCGTTAATCTCACCAAGATCGACGGAACGATCGCAACCATTTCCAATCAGTAACTATATTGAACGAAGTTTGATCGCGTTGTGGCGGTTCCCCGGCGGGATGTCTGGTGTCCATTTCCGATAGGACTCGGTGAGAGAGGGATTACGCTCCGCTAGTAATCCAATAATGTACTGGCTTGTTGTGTTCCCTCACCTCGATTGGAAAGCTCGGTGAGGGAGGGATTCGAACCCTCCTCCGAAAATCCGCTAGTCGCTTCTAATCAGTCGGTTGCTTGTTCGGTCGAGAACGGCAATACACAAATACGCGCACATACGGGGGACGCACTAGGGCGTGACCTGTCTTGTGTTGTCGGCGCCTGGTCCCAGTTACCAGCTACGCTCAAAGCGGCGATTCTCGCCATCGTTAGTTCGGTCAACGCCACCCAGGAGGCCGACTCATGAATTTTACGACGGACGCGGCCAACCCGTCGTGCATTCCTTGGCCACTCCACCCCGTTTTGTCCACGGCGGGATTTTGGAGCCACCGAAGGACTGATCGTTGTGAGGATCAACGGCGAAGGTCGTGGCGTCACCTGTCGCGTAAACATGCCAACAGAAAACTATGAAACAAAACATCGCAGTTGAACAATTCTTGGCGGGCCGTCGTGTGGTCATCGTCAAGTTTGTGGCGCACCGTCACAAGGAAGTTCAGAACAAGGCAAAAAAAGCCGTCGGCATTGTGAACCTTTACGAAGTTCAATGCGCCGATGGGAAGGCTCCCACCGTGCAAACGTGGTGCCCTCGTAGCATCCAGACCGTCGAACAAGCCGTCGCGCAATGCTCCTGCACGTTCAAAGAGGGGCAAAAGCTGGTGGTCGAGTTCGATCTGATGGAACCGAACCATTTTGACGCGAAAAATGGCGTCATTATGCGCGCGGGTTCAGTATTGCCATTGGAGTAGGTCGTAACGTGGTCACACATGACGACTCCGTGGGGGGCTTGTGTGGAGCGGGCGTAAGCCCGCGCCACACAACCATCCTTGTCCGAGAGGTGTGTACATGTGCTGGCAACGGCAACGCAAAATGAACAATGCTCGAAATATCGAACCGACTTTGCGGCTCAAAGCAGCGCAATTGAATGTCGAGATGGGCGATTGGGTTCACTCATTGGCAGAATGGCAGGTGATTTCTCACCTAACATTCGCTTGGGAAGCATCGATCTGGTCCGCTCAAAGGTGCTACGAGAAGTTTATGCGAACCGAAATGCGCGGTGTATCGTACTTCTACGCACTGGAACAGAACCCTGCTCGTGATGGGTATCACGCTCACGCGCTCTGGTGCGACTGTAAGGGTAAGTCACGAAAGATGATTTGGAGAACTTGGTTCGAGCGTTACGGCCGCAACCGTATCGAACCGGTGAATAGTCGCGACGATGTCTCGGACTATTGTGCCAAGTATGTTTGCAAAGAGGGCGCTTGGTGGAACGTCAAGCTCTTGAGCCACCGCCACCCTGTAAGCGCGGCTAGGTTTGCCCTCGGGTGTGAGTGAGCCCAACGCACTCGGCAATGCGGGTCATACGCCTAACGAGACACAAGATCAGCGACCGCTGGCGAGGGCGCGCGTCGCTGCTGAGTTGAGGTGGAAGTCACGGGAAGCGGGAACGCAGAGCGGCCAGCGGTTCGCTGCATCGCTTGGTTAGATGCGGACGTGGCAATCACTGGGCGCGCTCGAATGTGCCGTACCCCATTTCGTGATGCATCCGAACCTTGTTCGGCGTCATGGAATCGATGTGCCACGCGTCTATATCGTAGGTTACGCCGGAGGCGCTTTCCACTCGGTGGCGAAGGTAAACGAACTCGCCGCCTGCATACCACCGGCCCCTTGGTACCCATTCCTCTTCGTCTCCGAGCATGACCCGCTCGTCATATGTGTGATCGGCCTTGAATCGGTATCCCGTGCGATTCTCTCCGAGAGACTCCAACTCGCCGCGCCAGGTACCGATGAAAAAGTGA
>DASTMV010000004.1:0-75970 GCA_035713885.1 Candidatus Udaeobacter sp.
AGGACCAGGAGATTGGTTTACTGGCAAGTTCACCATTGAGCCGTTGTTTGAGGCGCCTGAACCCGCGCGTGTGCGTGGCGCAAACGTCACGTTTGAGCCAGGCGGCCGCACGGCGTGGCATGCACATCCTCTCGGGCAAACATTAATTGTTACCGCTGGACGTGGATGGGCGCAGCGCGAGAACGGATCGATCGAGGAAATCCGGCCGGGCGACGTCGTCTGGTTCGCGCCTAACGAGAAGCATTGGCACGGCGCGACGACGACAACTCCGATGACACACATCGCTGTTCAGGAGGCGTTGCAGGGAAAAGTCGTCGAATGGATGGAGCACGTCAGCGACGAACAATATCGGATAACTGGGAGTTGAGAAGCGACGGGATTTTTCAGCGAACAAAATGAAGCGCGAGCAGTCCCAACATTCCCTCCTGCGCTGTATGTGCGGCAGACGCAACGGTGCGGCCTTCGATGGTAGTGTTCGTTGAATTCGAATCACGGTCGAGCACTCCCGCGGTGATGCAATTCTTGAGGAAGACCGAATGAGTCTATGTTGCCATTTACCGTAGTTGCATATATCCGCCCCCCAGCAACTGCGACCGGCGTCTCGTTCGCACCGCCGAGGACGAACGTGGCGAGCGGCCGGCATCCGTCGGCACATGTCGTCGAGTAGGCGAGCACACGGCCCTGTGTGTAGATAAAGTCGAGCGCTCCGACATATACCACGCCGTTCGCAATTGTTGGGGTAAATAACGCGAAACCCGACGGCGCCGACGTCCAGAGTGGATTGCATACTGTCTGTCCGCACCCTGCACCGGCGAAGGCGACAAGCTCTCCTTTGCCTGAACTCAAATAAGCAACGCCATGCGCCACTGCGATTGCATGAGGGCCAGGGGCCACCATACCTGTCCAGTTGAGGCTCCCCGTCGCTGCATCGAACCCGTACACTGTGCCCTGGTAATCGGCGACTAAAACGAATCCGTCCGCAATGGTTGGTGCGGCGACTGGAGCGAACTCGGTTCTGGCAATCCATAAAGGGGCACACGATCCAGTGCAGTCCGTCGGAAAGGCATATATGCCGCGGTCACCAGATACAAAAACGCGATCGTTCGATACTGCTGGGGCGAAGTTTAAGGGATCAGTCAGCCGCGGCGGATTGACTCGTCCCGACCAGAGCTGGGTTCCAGTCGTCGCGTCGAACGCATAGACCCGACCGTCGTATCCGCCGACGTAGATGTTCCCATGAGACAAGGTTGGAGGCGAGTTGGTTCCGAGTGTGCCTATCGGAACCGCCCACTCAGGGGTGCATGTTCCGACACAATTCGTTGGAAACGCGTATAGGTTGCCGTCGAGCGAAGCGGTATAAACGTGCCCTTTCCAAACTGCGGGATCCGAAAATGTGCTGAGCCCGGTGTAGATCCAGCGACTCGCGCCGGTATCAGCGTCCAGTGCTGTGAACGTCGTTTGCGCCATGGAAGCGACATAAACCGCGCCATCAGCGAGGGCAGGACCACTGAGCGGGGCAATACCTGTTCCGTTACCTGTCATGAACTCCCATCGAAGTGAAAGCTCCGTGACATTTGATCGGTCGAGAATGTGTTCGAAGGGATTGAACATGATATGGCCACTGTTAAATCCATACTGCGGCCACTGCGATGCAGACCCGGCATTCGCCATGGCTGACAGGAATATCATGAACCCCGTGACGAAGAAGGCCTGCGCGCCGAATCTTCTTCCGCTCTGGTACATGACACGAGGCTGGGGTAGCGAAGTTCTTCTGTCAATAAAAGGAAGCCGGCGTTGCTTTCGTCATGGCTTTGCAGGTCGCGCGAACGGACTACCGACGAGCTTAACGGCGCCGGAGTTTCCCCGTTACTCTCACCGCAGCCGGTTTCACAGCGGGAGCCTCATTCGTCATGGGAGCCTGGTTGTGGACGAAATGCTATGCCAGCGTAAGAAGAACGAATGAAGCCGGTGCGGGTGGAAGTGAACGATAGCATGCAGAAGGGTTACGTTTATTTCCGTACGAAACCGATTGGACGGGCATTTCGGCTGGGATTCACGCCCGAGCTGACACCGAAACAGATGCTCGAGCTCGGAGTCTTTGGCGGAAAATACATGACTGATTGCCGCGATGAATTTCCGGCGAGCTGGTTCACCCGGGCAAAGCTTTCGCCAGATAAAACGTGCGCGTCGTTAAATTATTTTGGCGTGAAAGCATCGCAGTCGCTTTCGGAGTGGCGCCGCAAAGGTTGGATTCATACCGACGATCCCCGTGGCTGGTTCCAATGGTATTGCAGATATTATTACGGCAGACGCCACGAAGATGATCTCCGACAGATCGCACGTTGGCGCGCCGTTCGGCGTCACGTGGCGCAGTTAAAGAAACACTGTAAGAAGCGCGATTTGACCTGCCGTCGTCGTCAACGCCAGGCGCTGTTGCATTGGGCCTACGATGCACGAAAGATCTGATCAGGGGAAAGGGTTCTTATCCGTGAGCGGAGCAGGAACGCACGAAACCGGGTAATTTGTTAAGTGTTCCCTTAGGTCTCCATTTCTCAGATGTCCAAACGCGTTCCTAGATGCTGCTGCGTTATTACGTAGAGTTCACGTATGCATCCAAGTACGTACAAAGCGAGAGCTTATTCTGCTACGAGTGAAACGGCGCCCCTGGCTTCAACAACAATTCCACGACGCAATCCCACCGAGCGCGACGTGCAGATTGAAATCCTTTTTTGTGGCATCTGCCACTCCGATCTGCATTCGGTTCGCGACGAATGGAGCGAGTTCATGGCCACAAACTATCCGATCGTCCCAGGGCACGAAATCGTTGGGCGAGTGACGAAGGTTGGCTCGGCAGTCACCAAGTACAAGCCGGGCGATATGGTCGCGGTCGGTTGCATGGTGGATTCCGATCGCACATGCCAAAATTGCAAACGCGATCTCGAGCAGTTTTGCCCGAACATGGTGCTCACGTTCAACTCGCCAGATAAGCACATTGGCGGATTTACCTACGGCGGTTACTCCGACAGTGTTGTGGTGGACGAACACTTCGTTCTGAGGCTCCCAACGAATTTGAATCTCGCTGGAGCAGCGCCGCTCCTGTGCGCAGGAATCACAACATATTCGCCCATGCGCCACTGGGGCATTGGCAAAGGGAAGAAAGTTGGCGTGGTCGGTCTCGGCGGACTTGGCCATATGGGCGTGAAATTCGCTCATGCCTTCGGAGCGCATGTGGTCGTGTTCACCACGTCGCCTAACAAGAAGGAAGATGCGCTCCGCCTCGGCGCCGATGAAACCGTCGTCTCACGAGATACCGACGAAATGAAAAAACACGCCGGCAGTTTCGATTTCATACTCGACACTGTTTCCGCCGATCACGACATCAATGCCTACATCAATCTGCTCGGCATTGACGGAAACCTTACCTTGGTCGGCGCTCCTTCAGAACCACTCGATGTCACGGCGTTCAGTCTCATCATGGGGCGCCGAAGGCTGGCGGGATCTGCCATTGGCGGAATCGCCGAGACGCAGGAGATGCTCGATTTTTGCGGCAAACATAACATCACCGCGGACGTCGAAGTGATTCCGATTCAAAAGGTCAACGAAGCTTACGAGAGATTGCTCAAGTCAGATGTGAAGTACCGTTTCTCAATCGACATGGAGTCCTTGAAGTCCGAGTGAATACAAGATCAAACAGAACCTGCCGTAGCAACGGCCTGGTGGGGGTTCTACCGTGAAGTCGCACCAAGGTGGACCGGCCGCAGGCCGTGGCTACAGGGTGAAATCGCGTAATGAACGACAGATGAAGAAGCGCAAACTGGGAAACAGCGGCTTGGAAGTATCAGCGATCGGGCTCGGCTGCATGGGAATGAGTTTCGGTTACGGTCCGCCGAAAAATAAAGCCGAGATGATCGATTTGCTCCGCGTGGCGGTGGAACGTGGCGTTACATTTTTCGACACCGCCGAAGTTTATGGGCCATTCACGAATGAAGAACTGGTGGGAGAAGGCCTCGCCCCATTTCGCGAACAAGTTGTGATTGCCACGAAGTTTGGTTTCAAGCTCGATCCGGACAGCGGCCGGTCCGTAGGTGTGGACAGCCGACCAGATCACATCAGAGAGGTCGCGGAAGCATCGCTCAAACGACTCAAGACAGACGTTATTGATCTGTTTTATCAGCACCGTGTTGATCCCGACGTGCCGATCGAAGATGTGGCAGGCACCGTAAAAGAATTGATTCAACAAGGAAAGGTAAAGCATTTCGGACTTTCCGAGCCGGGAGTGCAGACGATTCGTCGCGCCCACGCGGTTCAACCGGTGACGGCAATCCAGAATGAGTACTCGCTATGGTGGCGAAAACCGGAAGAGGAAGTGTTACCGGCACTCGAAGAGCTCGGAATTGGTTTCGTCCCGTACAGTCCGTTAGGCAGAGGATTTCTCACCGGCAAAATGAATGAGAACACCACATTCGACAGCACCGATTTCCGTAACACACTTCCGCGCTTCACTCCTGAGGCCCGCAGAGCAAATCAGGTGTTGATCCATTTGTTAGGCGACATTGCAAATCGCAGGCACGCTACGCCGGCTCAGATCGCGCTGGCATGGCTGCTTGCGCGGAGGCCGTGGATCGTGCCAATCCCTGGCACTACAAGATTGAATCGGTTGGAAGAGAATATTGGAGCGGCTGAAATCGAACTGACACAGGATGATCTTCGTGAAATCGAAACAGCTGCTTCGGAAATCGAAGTGCAAGGCGCCCGATATCCAGAACACTTGGAGCAGATGACGGGACGTTAAATAGAGTAATGAGTGACCAACCTTCGCCAAAGCTACGGCCTGGCTAGCAAGTGACAAATGATGAAACAAAACAAGATCAAAGGGAAAGTCATCGTCATCACCGGCGCCAGCAGCGGGCTGGGGGAGGCGGCGGCACGACTGCTGTCCGCGGAAGGCGCGAAAGTTGTCCTTGGTGCGCGACGTAGTGAGCGTCTCAAATCGTTGGCAGAAGAACTGGGTCGTGGCGGCGGTGAGGCACTCGCGATCACGACAGATGTCACTCACCGCGATCAAGTGAAGAATTTAGTCGACCAAACGGTTAAGAAGTTTGGACAGGTCGATGTCTTCATCAACAACGCCGGGATCATGCCACGCGCACCGCTTGAGCGTCTGACGATCGATGATTGGGACCGGACCATCGACGTGAACATCAAAGGGGTCCTTTACGGCGTCGCCGCGGCGCTGCCGCACATGAAGCAGCAGAAATCCGGGCATATGATCTTTGTCGCGTCTGTCGCTGGTCATAAGATAGGTCCCGATTTCGCGGTGTACGCGGCGACCAAGCATGCCGTGCGCGCTCTCGCGGAAGGATTTCGTCAGGAAGTAAAACCTTACCATATCCGCACGACAATCATCTCCCCGGGTGCCGTCGACACAGAATTACCGGATAGCGTCACCGAGGCGGATGTCGCTGAACGGATACGGCAATATTACTCAGAGATTGCCATTCCAGCCGAATCATTTGCGCATGCCGTGGTGTTCGCGATGAGTCAACCGGAGGAAGTGGACATCAACGAAATCCTGTTCCGGCCTACGCGGCAGATGCTGTAGTCTCGGAGCTAACGATCGAATCTTCCGACGCCGCGTTCCGGCAGAAAGTACATTGCCGCCGGCAACGCGATCATGATCAAGGCAAGCGGTGTGTAGATAAACGCAACCGCGATTGCGACAATGTAGATAGCAATCGCGATGATATTTTTGCGAGCCATTCTCCTGTTCAGCCGCTTGAATTCCGCGTCGTGATGATGTCGCGCAATCGAGCCCCGCAGCAAGAAGAACGAGACCGCTCCAGCAGTCGAGACAGCAGCATACAACGCAACCGGAAACGGCAGCGCGTGATTGTCGCCGAGATAAACTGTGACCCAGGGAATCAGCGAGATCCAGAAAAGCAGGTTTATATTGGCCCAGAGAATGGCCGAATCGACGTCGTTCACCAGGTGAATGAGATGGTGATGATTGATCCAGTATATTGCGATGATGACGAAGCTAAGAATGTAAGCGAAAAAAGTCGGCCACATTCGCGCCAGTGAAGCAGGGGTTGGATCGTGCGGTGCCTTCAACTCCAGCACCATGATCGTAATGAGAATGGCCATCACTCCGTCACTAAATGCTTCGATCCGGTTGGTCTTCATTCCCAAAAGCGAATGATAAAATGCGTGCGCCCGCACGAGAACAAAATTGTCGAATATCTTGCCGAAAGTCCCGCAACAGCGAAAGTGAAATGGCGGCCGTCTTCTGGCGCGCCACATTCGATGGCTGGACTCAAGACTTCACCAACTTTACTTGGCGATTTTCGGACTGACTCGCGGATGCTCGTTCTCATTGGCTTTGCGTTGCCTGTGGGTGCGATCAGCGCTGTCGTTGCGAAAACATTGCTCTGGCTCATTGCGGAAATTACCAACGTCGTTTTTTTCCAGCGATTTTCATCGCAGCTTGGTTCGCTGCAGCACAATCATCTCGGAGCGTGGGTGATCCTGGCGCCCGTCGCCGGTGCGCTTGTAATTGGTTTGATGGCTCGCTACGGATCGGAAAAGATCCGCGGTCACGGGATTCCAGAAGCGCTGGAAGCGATTCTGCTGGGTGGCAGTTCGATAGAACCCAAAGTAGCGGTGCTCAAACCGATTTCGTCCGCGATCTCGATCGGAACGGGCGGTCCTTTTGGCGCGGAAGGGCCTATTATCATGACTGGCGGTGCGTTTGGTTCCATTCTCGCACAATTTTTTCATCTTACCGCAGCCGAGCGAAAAACTTTGCTGGTTGCGGGAGCAGCCGGAGGAATGTCGGCTGTTTTTGCGACGCCCATAGCCGCGACATTGTTAGCGGTCGAGCTGCTTCTTTTTGAATGGCGCCCGCGCAGTTTCATCCCGGTAGCGGCCGCGTCCGTCGTGGCGTGGCTTTTGCGCGCTCCGCTCCTGGGTGCCGGCCCGATATTTCCGGTAAAGCCGCATGATTCGTTGGGCTGGCAAGCCATCCTCATGGCTGTAGTGATCGGCGTTGCGGCCGGATTTGGTTCAGGTTTGCTAACCGCGCTCGTTTATCGATGCGAGGATGCTTTTCTAAAATTGCCAATTCACTGGATGTGGTGGCCGGCCATTGGCGCGATCTTCGTCGGTGTTGGCGGTTGGATGGATCCGCGCGTGCTCGGTGTTGGCTACGACCTGATCCACGGACTTTTGCGCGGCGAAATAATTGGCGGCGCGCTCATCGGGTTGCTGATTGGAAAGTCGTTAGTCTGGGCAATCGCGCTTGGCTCTGGAACGTCTGGCGGTGTGCTGGCGCCGCTGTTAATCATTGGCGGCGCGCTCGGTGCCGGTCTCGGACAATTCATCCACGAAGGGGACGTCGGTCTATGGGCTGGGGTCGGCATGGCGGCAATGATGAGCGGCACAATGCGTTCGCCGTTAACCGGAATGTTCTTTCTGCTTGAGCTCACGCATGATCTGAACACTCTGCCAGCCTTGCTATGTGGTTCGGTTGCAGCGCTTGCCGTTACCGTGCTTCTCTTACGCCGTTCCATTCTCACCGAGAAACTGGCGCGTCGCGGTCAACATATTGCCCGTGAATACAGCGTCGATCTCTTCGAGCTGATGCGTGTGCGGGACGTGATGGAGAAAGATGTACCATTGATTCCCGCCAACACTCCGTTACAGCGATTCTCAGCGCGCGTAGCCAGCGGCGATCCGCTGATTTGCACACGACAGGGAACACTGCTAGGCAACGAAGGTGGCGAGCTGGTAGGAATTATCACTCGAGGCGATGTCGTCCGTGCCTTTGAGCGCTCCGGCGATCCGAGCCTGACTGTTCTCGATGTGGGCTCGACAAATCTGATCGTAGCCTATGAAGACGAAACACTGCATGACGCCATTGCGCGAATGCTCAGGCACGATGTCGGCCGTTTGCCGGTAGTGGATCGCGCGAATGAGAAAAACGTCGTCGGTTATCTTGGTCGCGCCAGCATCATGTCAGCGCGCGAGCGTTATCATCGCGACGAGCAACTGCGCGAACGGGGACTTGGCAAAGCTAAAGGGATTGAGCTCCAGAGCGTCTGAGCTCGGCGAAGTTCCAATCAAAGCATGGAAATCAAACTTCGTTCAGGCACACCCGCGGATGCGGAGACTTGTGGCAGAATCTGTTACAACGCGTTTAAAACGGTCTCGGAGGCACATGGCTTTCCGCCTGATTTTCCGGGGCCAGAAGTAGCGATCCACATACTGACGCGGATGCTCGAGCATCCAAACTTTTACTCTGCCGTTGCTGAAATCGACGGTCGGATTGTCGGCAGCAATTTTTTGGACGAACGCAACACCATCGCAGGTGTCGGCCCGATTACCGTCGATTCAACAGTCCAGAATCGCGCGATCGGCCGACGTTTGATGGACGCGGTCCATGATCGCGTAGCGGAACGGAATTTTCCTGGAGTTCGGCTAATTCAGGCCGGCTTTCATACGCGATCGCTTTCTTTGTATGCCAAACTTGGATACGACGTGCGCGAACATTTGGCGTGCATGCAAGGGAAGCCTCTCAGAGTTTCTATCGAAGGTCATGTTGTTAGGCCAGCCGTTAAAGCGGACTGTGCGGGCTGCAATCGCGTCTGTCGGGAAGTGCACGGCCACGATCGCGCTGGAGAATTGAAAGACGCCATCACCCAGGGTTCCGCAGCAGTCGTAGAACACGATGGACGAATTACAGGCTACACTACAATCATCGGCTTCTTTGGTCACACTGTCGGCGAGACGAACGAAGACGTGAAGGCCCTCATTGGCGCCGCAGGCGAATTCGCTGGCCCGGGATTCCTTTTGCCGACGCGTAACGGCGAGCTACTTCGCTGGTGTCTCCGCAACGGTTTGCGAATTACGCAACCGATGACATTGATGAGCAAAGGACTGTACAGCGAACCAGTTGGCGCATTCCTGCCCTCAATCTTGTATTAATCCTTAGCGCTCATCCGGCCGGTGGCAGCTCGACTGGCTTCGATCGGAATCTTTGGTTTGGAATTTTTCGAGATGGCTGTGGCATCCGGCGGTAATACCCGAATGATAGCCATCATACCACCGTCTTCGTGATCGAGGATATGGCAGTGATAAACGAAATCTCCAATATCAGGACCGCGGAAATCCATTCGCAGAGTCACGCTCGGATACGGTCCGGTGCCGGACCAATAGGGAATGTTCACTGTGTCAAGAATCTGTCGATCCTCCGCAGACACAGGAACGCCATTGCGTGCCAGGAGGAGAAAATGGATCTGATGCATATGAAACTCATGATTCTCATTGGAGCGGTTTTCAATCTTCCACTCCTCCACGGACCCCTGTGTTGTGACAATCGCTGGCGGATCGTCCATGTGGTATGGCTTTGGTCTTTGCCCCTCCACCGTGATGAAGAAATACGTATCGTTTTCTGAGAAATAGAGTCTGCGTTTGGTGATGGCTTTCGCATTGGCCAAGCCGGCGAACCGCTCCGCTGGTGGCGGACCGGAGACAGCAGGCACCGTCGTGACTCCTGGCGCTGCGGCTCCGGATTGCGATACGTCGATTGTAAATAGTGGTCGCGTCGGATCGGAATCTCCGCCTGGCCCTGTATAGACTTGATGCGTCAGGAACAGCGCCTTGTTGACCTGATCCGAAGGACCGTTAACGATGAATTCAGCGCGGCCAGCTGGCGGGATTAGCAAGTTAGTGCGAATCAGGCTTTGTCCCTTGCCCGAGCCTTCCTGTGATCCGATCGGGACGCCGTCTAACGCGATCACTTCGAAAGGCTGCAGTTCGCCATCATACCTGAGTTGCAGATCGAGAATTGTGACGGCCGCTGAGTTCACAACGCGCCAGAACTGCTTCTCATTCGGCTTCATCGTCAACACGGCAGGAATATATGCCGGGCCGCCAACGGGAATGTAGTTGACCGACAGATCAGTGGCCGGTTCGATATCCAAGGGGTGATTTCTCGTCCGAGTCTTTATCGGTGGAGGATTGACCGGTGGAGTGTCTCGGACGATTAGGACTCGCTGGGGCAATCCAGCTACTTTTGGATTAACGTTCTCAATCCCTTCAACAATGATTGCTCCTGAAGCGCCACCCTGGACCGCGGCGGTGGCGATACCGTGAATATGGGGATGGTACCAGTATAATCCCGGTGGTTCCTTATCAGGAATATGGAGCTCGTAACGAAACGTTTCACCGGAGTTAATAATGGTACGAATGACTTCATCCTGATGGCAGATTGGTGGCGTGTTTGTACCGTGATAGTGAATGTTAACAGAGGATGCCGTCATGCTCATGGCTCCGCATCCTTCTATGCCCGCCTTGGACAATTCCATCTCCGGCATGTCGGCCATTCGACCTGCTTTGCCTGGCTGCTCAGGCACAAGATTTGTCAGGGTCAAAATTAGTGTGTCGCCCGGATGAACGTGCAGCGTTGGCGACTGCGCTCCATCGGAATTCACAAAGCAGTACAACGTCTGCCCGTAATCGTTTTCAGAGGTTTGATAGGTGAAGTCGACCTGCAAAACCCTATTGGTGCTATAAAGGTTCTCTGGCTCCGCCACGATACTTCCCTGCGGATAACGTACGCATGGCTCCTGGGCGAACACAGGCAATAACTCAACGCCCAGCGCCATCAGCGTACACAAAATCTTCACCGACAGACGCGTCATTTTCATTCCATCTTGAGATTATTTGTTATCGCCTGACTTGCCACCGTCGCGGATCGATCACGACGGTGGCTCAAACTCTATGTCTGGCTTTCCCAGCCCAACACTTAGGCAGCCCCAGCTCTATTGAACCGTAACTTGTTTCGCGCTCGAGGAGATCCCGTTGGCTATGACCTGGATCTTGCTCGCGCCAGTCTCCGTGCTCGCCGGAACGTCAAACATGGTTGAAACCGGGGTATTTCCGGTCGCAATGGCCATTGTGCTGTGGTCGTGAGTGCGACAATAAAAAACGTGCCGGGTCGCTACGTTAGTGATGCGGACGATTGGATAGTTCGTGGCGCCCAGAGCGTCGTCTCCATAATCAGAGCCGACGGACAATCCGTTGAACTGAATACCGGAAATTTGAAACGTACCACCACGGGTCAGCGTAGCGGGAACCGATCGAATCCTCGGTGCCCACGAAGGATCTGGACGTCCCCTTGAAGTGAGAAGCTCGACATCCCTGGTCGAGCCGTCGGCCACGAGATACATAATTTCACCCGTCGGCAATATCAGAGTGCGCGTCTGCCAGGATTGAAGACTGCTCGAGCTCTGGGTCGGCGGAGCCTGGGCAAAACTAACTCCATCGAAGATGAACATCGTAATGGATCCTTGAAAAACGCCGGGACTCGCCGGAACCAAAATATTACCATCAGGAAGCAAGCTAGCGGGGCCATCCGCTGAGTCGTTGCTATTCGGATAATCAGGACCCTGAGCCCACGTTCCCGTTGCAATGTTGAAGCGAGCGGTGTGAGGAGTCCCACCGAACCAAATCACCGTTCCGTCAGGGCGCTGGAGCGCTGGCCCGATTTCCAGGCTGCCACGGTCGGCCAAGGGAACAATCGTGCTGCCGGCGCTCGTCCAGTGCTGCGTAGACGGATCATAACGCTCGGAATTAGGAATATTTTGGGTATCCACTGTCAACATCGTGCTGTCAGGCAAAAGGCAAATTCCTTCTTCTGAGAAAGTGTCAGACTTGCCAGTAGCACCGACAGCGGTCCATGTGAGAGTTGCCGCATTAAACAAAGCCTGCTGCGTGTTTGCGCCAAGACCAGCATGGCCCAACATGAAAACACCGTCGGCTTGAACAATGCCAGGCGAGTCTCCAATGTGTGTCCACCCAACGGGCGGATTGACGGTAGCCCAAAAATTGGTGACTGGGTTATAGATCGCGCCCTTGTTAGTCCAATTCTGGCTAAGAAAATTGTATTCTCCACCCTCAACGATTACTCGGCCGTCGGGCAGAACGGAGTTGGCAAAGTAAAGCGGACCATAGTCACTTTGCATCGATGCGGCTTGGGACCAAGTCCCGTTAAGATAGCTTCCATTGATGTCAGGCGTGAGGATCCACCAGTTAGCAGAACTGTATTCATGGACGAGGACTCTGCCGTCGGTCAGCAGATTCGCACTGTCGGTATCGAATGCGGGCTGATGCGTCAGCCTAGTCCATCTCACAGAGGCAGCTTCCTGTGAGGCCGTGGGTTGTTGCCCGTGAACGTCAGGGATTGTCGAAGCTGCAACGACGAGACAGCTCAGAGTAACGGAGAAAAGACCTCGCCGAAGCGTTGTCCTAATGTGAGTGCGATGATAGATCATATTTGGTTTCATGTTGTTTTGCTTGAAAAGAGCCGAACTTTGGCTCTCGAGTTTGGCCGATCGTAGAGATTGTGATTTTCGGCGTCAAGCAAAATTACATTTCTGTAATGTCCGGCTGCGCTTCGGCGAGAATTGACTAATTAACCGTTGCCCAAAATTTCTGTAATTTTCTTGAATGTATTCCAATTACGGGTGGTTGCTGGCACGCCAAGGAGCTTTTCGATCTTGCCGAGGTATTTGATCGCTTTCATCTCTCGCCGATAGAGACCAAAAACCAATCGGTTCTCGATCGCGATGACTTTGAGTCGCCAGTCGCCGTCTGAGGGCAAACAGAGCGGAAGGCGGGGAGGCGAGGGGAGTCGTTTCGCCAGGACATTTACGAACCGGACAAAATTTCCCTCCAACGACTCTTCTGAGAATGGGTTGCTTGAAACGAGCTGGATGATGTCATGGGCGGGGCAAATCATGATTTCGCATTTGAATGGCAACTTTTTCGTGAACGCATCGCGCAAGCTGGATTCACTCACATTTTCCCGAACAACAAACGTGCCGACGGCGCCAATGTTGACGACGCCGAAGTTAGACAACTGCTTCGCGATGAGCGCAGGCTGGCATCGATTCGTACCACCGACGTTCACCGCGCGAAGAAACACGACGCAAGACACCTTGCTAACCTAAGCAGATTCAACGGCTAGTTCAGTACCAGATATCGTGTCGCCTACTGCGCGCGCAGGGCGATTATGGGATCAACCTTCGTTGCGCGAAGCGCCGGAACGTAGCTGGCGAGAATTGCGACTGTGAGCAGGACCATAGAAATCCCAGCGAATGTGATTGGATCTGTTGGACTGACGCCAAACAACAAAGTTGCCAGCACACGCGTCAGAAGGAACGCCGCGATCAGTCCAAGGAGCATACCAGCACCGACGAGTTTGAGTCCCTGCGCAACGGTCATCTGCAACACATCTCCCCGCCGCGCGCCGAGCGCGATGCGAATTCCAATCTCGCGTGTCCGTTGCGCGACCGAGTAACTCATCACCCCGTAAATTCCAACAGAAGCGAGCAGCAATGCGAGGATCGCAAACAAGCCTAACAAAACCATGCTGAACCGTTGCCGCGCGACTGCCTGCGCAACGATGTGATCCATTGTGTCGATGTCCGCGACGGTTTGGTCCTTGTCCACAGACCAGATCGTATTTCGCACTGATGCGGCCAGGCTCATCGGTTCGATGGCTGTTTGTACGACGAGTGCGTTCGCTGGAACGTTTTTGATTTGGCGATATGTAAAATACATCTCCATTTTTGCTGGAGCGATCAGACTATTTTGTCGTACGTCTTTGACCACTCCAATCACCTCTCGCCAAGGCGCCTTTGACATGCTTGAACCGGGTTTCAATCGTTTACCGATTGGGTCCTCTCCAGGCCAGAAATGCCGTGCGGTTTTCTCGCTGATTACCACCGCGTCTCTGGAATCGACCTTGTCCTGGTCCGTGAAGTCGCGGCCGCGGACGATTGGAATGCCCATGGTCCGGAAGTAATTCGGCCCAATCACACGGTAAATGACGTCCGGGCGCTGGTCAGGAGGCGGATCTGGAATTCCCTCCACGCTAATCATCATCGAATCGCCGTCGTACGTTAATGGGAGGTTATCAGCGACAGCGGCTGATTGTACGCCAGGCAAGGCGCGCACGCGCCGAATCACTTCATCGAAGAACGCCGCGCGTCGCTCCCTATCGGGATACTTAACCTCCGATAAATCTACTTTCATCGCCAGCAGGTGATCGGCACGGAAACCGGGATCAAGGTTTCGCAGATGGAAAAAGCTATTGATTAACAGCCCGGCGCCGATCAGCAATACAAAGGAAACGGCGACTTCGCCAGCAACCAGCACGCTCCGAGCTCGATTTCCTTTGCTGCCTCCGGCGGCGTCACGTCCCCCCTCTTTCAGAGAGTCATTCAGATTCAAGTGGGATCCGTGGATTGCAGGTGCGAGTCCGAACGCGATTCCAGTTAACACCGCAACTGCCGCCGTGAAGATGAGCACACTGCCATTGATGCCAATCGTTTGGACCTGGGAAATTGTCGCAGGAACAAAGGTCCTCAAAATGTGAATGCCGGCAATCGCAAGCAACAGACCTAATCCCGCCCCGAAAAATGCGAGCACAACGCTCTCAGTTAGAAATTGTCGGGTAAGGCGGGAGCGACTTGCTCCCAGTGCGAGTCGCAACGCAATTTCCTTTTGTCGGACCGCCGCGCGCGCAAGCAGCAGATTGGCAACATTGGCGCAGGCGATGAGAAGAACGAACGCGACTGCGCCGAGCAAAACGAGGAGCGCCGGCTTGATGTCGCCAACAACTTGCTCATGAACAGGCACCACCACCGCTCCAATGCGCGTATTCTCATCCGGGTACTGCTGCGCCAGGCGGGCGGCGATCGTATCCATCTCCGCCTGCGCCTTTTTGAGAGTCACGTCCGGTTTCAGCCGTGCGATTACATCCAGAAAATGATTACCGCGCTGCGCTGCTTCATCCTGCGGAAACGCAATCGGCACCCAGAGCTGGTCGTTCCGGTTTTCAAAGCCGGGCAACTGCACAAACTGCGGCATCACTCCAACCACAGTGTAACTCTCGCCATTGAGAGTAAGCGCGCGGCCAATGACACTTGGGTCGGAGCCGAAGCGCCGCTGCCACAGTGAATAGCTTAAAAGCATCACGTGCGCACCGGGTCGATCGTCCTCCGGCACAAACGTGCGTCCAAGTAGCGCGGACACCCCCAACAAATCGAAAAGATTTGCGGAGACACGACGTCCATCGAGCCGTTCGGGCTCGCCTACGCCCGTGAGATTAAAGCTGCGCTCAACTGTTGCTGCCATTCCGGTGAACGATCGAGCTTGTTTCTGCCAGTCAAGGAAGTTGGCGGGAGACGGGGTGTTTTTCGGAAAACCAAGATGGGCGGCGTTCTCCCATAACATCACAAGCTGTTGAGGATTCTTGAACGGAAGCGGCCGTAGCAGCACGGCATCGACCACACTGAAGATGGCGCTGTTTGCGCCGATACCGAGTGCCAGCGCAACAACAGCGATTGCCGTGAAAGCCGGATTCTTCGCCAACATCCGCAACGCATAACGAACATCCTGCATGAGATCTCCAAATACGTTGATCTTCCCGTGCGCCGCTGCAGTGGTTGGTTGCTGCGATACGCGAGGCTCCGAACGTCCAGGCTCGCGGCGCAACAAATCAGGCGTGTTAAGCTGCTCGAGGGCTTGTTGGCGCGCTTGCTCTTCCGAAGCGCCGCAACTGAGAGCGCGGTCGTATTCCTCTTCCAAATGTTGCGAAAGTTCTTCGACAATTTCCGCTTCCCGCACCGGAGAGAAATTGAGTTCGGCCAGCCGCGCTTTGATTTCGATTTTAAAATCAGGCATGTTGAATCCCGGTGATCAGGTTGATGGCTTCGACGAACTCGCGCCATCCTGCGCGCTGCTTTAGCAGCACTTTCTTGCCTGAGGCTGTGAGCCGATAATAGCGACGACGGCGCTGACCCGCCTTTTCGATCCAGCGGCCGCGAATCCAATGCCGTTTCTCCAGCCGGTAAAGCAGGGGATAAAGAGAAGCGACGTTAAAGCGAACTGTGCCGCGAGATCGCAGCTCGATCAGTTGACCAATCTCATATCCGTGGCGCGGACGATCTTCGAGCAGCGAGAGGATCATCAATTCCGCGCTGCCTTTTTTGAGTTCGCGGTCGGGAACTGGCGATAACATATATGGCAATGCAATATATCTCAAACGCACTTTGTCAACCCGAAATAGCCGCTTATATCGAGTCTTACTTGTAGGCGATTGCGGCGCTCGATGGACCGGCAAGCTGGATTACATCGAAGCGTTTGAATCCAACTTCGCGGCACCACTTTTCGAAATCTGCGGCGGAATAATCAAACGCCTCACCGAATTCTATCAACATGTTGAGCGACATGAGCAATCCGAAGACATTCTCGCGCCGGGCATTATCAATCAATGCTTCGACCGCGATAAAAGCGCCACCACCTGGGAGGGCATCGTACGCTGCCCGGATGAGTTGCATTTTTTTTTCGAGATTCCAGTCGTGCAAGATCATGCCCATTGTGATCACGTCCGCTTTCGGCAACGGATCCTGAAAGAAATTGCCGGTCGCGGTTCGGATGCGACCGGTTAGGCCCGCCGCAGCGATATGCTTCTTGGCGACCGATTCGACCGGTGGCAGATCGAAGCTGATGCATTGTATCTGAGGATGTTTCTTTGCCACTTCGATGCATAACAAACCGGTCGCGCCGCCCACGTCGCACAAGGTGTGATGACGCGAAAAATCAAATTTGTCGGCGAGCGCTTCAAAATTGATGCGCGAAAGGCCGGTCATCCCGCCGAGGAATTGCTCAAGTTTGGCAGGGTCGCCATACAGCTCTTCGAAAATGCCTTGACCGCCGTGCTTCGTTTCGTTTTGCGGCTGGCCTGTGCGAAGCGCTTCCGGCAGATCGTTCCAGTACTTGAACAGACGCGCGTTCAACATTTCCAAAATCCCGCCGATGTATCGAGGGCTTTGCCGGTCGAGATATAGAGCCGTGGCCGGCGTGTTGAAATATTTTGCGTCGGTTCCGATTCCATCGCGCTCGAGAAAATTCATTGCTACAAGCGCGTCGAGGAAATCTACGACGCCGCGTGGATGCAGATGAAGGGCTTTGCCGATATCCACAGATTTGAGCCGTCTCTCGCCGAGCGCAGTGAAAAGATCGAACGTCACCGCAGTCAGCAGGACTTTGGAATTCCAGAAGCCGAACGCAGTTTGGAGAATTGCGTCGGGCGATGGGAAAGATGTTTTCATCCGGATTGATGTAGCGAATCCGGCAGGAGTGACAAGATTCTGAACATGAAACATCTCGCGTTCACTCTTTCGATCGCTTTGCTTTTTGCCGTCGCCACCGAAGCTGCGCCGGTCATCTTCATTGTTCGTCATGCGGAGAAGGCGACCGCCGGCAGTGATGATCCCGATTTGTCGCTTGGCGGTCAGAAACGCGCTGATGCGCTGGCGAAGATTTTGCAGGATGCAAAGATCACCTCGATTTTCGTTACGGAATTTAAACGCACCCAGCAAACTGCGGCGCCGGCGGCGCGGGCGGCGCATCTTACTCCCACAGTGATCCCAGCAAATGACGTTGCCGCGCTTATCGGGAAATTGCGCGCCCTGAATGGCAACGCATTGGTAGTCGGTCACGGCAACACGATTCCCGAGCTTCTAAAAGCTCTGGCTGTGGCAGCGCCGATCACCATTCCTGAGGACGATTATTCTGAAATATTTGTTCTCTCGCTCTACGATCCGCCTCAGTTGCTCCGTTTGCATTATTCTTTTTAATAGGCGACCCACCGTAACCTGCGGGCGGCGATTGCCAAACTGATCGACCCGACCGAGCCCTTCTGTGCGAAAAATTTCCTTCTCTTCGCCCCCGATGTTCGTGGAAAATCCCGGTTTCACATTGAACGCTGATAACATCACGATCCGTCTCATTTCCTCGCGCTGGTTGTGCGTACCGGTGGCTATGCTGTTTTTTTTTAGCGGACCGTGCGTGAACGCTGATGCCGTGAGTGATTTTTTCAAAAGAGTTGGAGACTCCGTTTCGAAGGCTTTTCAGCCCCGACCCACTCCAAATCCAAATCAGAAGAAGACGAAGCACGCCGCGCATCGGCTTGCTTTGCGAAACCCGAATGTTGCCGGGGCGTCGCCGACTCCACTTGAAGAGCCCACAGTCGTCGTCAAACAGGAGACCGTTACTCCTAGTGTGACTGTCATGCGGGCTTCAGGCGTCCCGGCCGAAAAGGCGAAAGGAGATATGCCGTATGGAATTCCGGTGCCTGGTCATAAGGGGATGGTTACAAGTCCCTATGTGCCGGACGGAAATTATATCGATGTAAGAGGATTTGCGGCAGGGTCTGCCGTCAAAGATCCATACACGGGAAGACTCTTCCTCGTGCCGTGATTCCAAAGTCGTTCCCAGCATCCCGCGTTGCTGCGGAGCGCGTATTAATTTGATTCGCGAGGCAAACTGATTGGCGGCAGATATTCGCCGATATAGGTGCGCATCCACCAACCGCGCTCATCTGCGTTTGTGAAGCGGTAGCGATACCAATCTATGCGGATGAATTTGGGCGACGCGTTCGGGAAAGGATTATGCGCGAACAAGCCAAGAATTCTTTTTTCACCTTCGAGTAGCCTTTGGATTAGCACAAAAATCCACGGATGAAATTGCGCTGGCGACATCGCGGCGAACCACATTTGCCAGTCGAGCTTCCAATGGTAGGGCGACACAATGCATGGGCGGCGGTTCACGTTACCCGGCTTACCTTTGAATTCGTACTCGTCCCACCGGGCTGCAGGATCGAGAGATTCGGCGTCAGTGCCCTTGATTACGATCTCGAGCCGTTCGCGCGTAACAGCGCCAAATGCACCGTAAGTGTTTACCAGGTGCAACGGCTCGAAGCTGGCGTTCATCAGTTGCCGGCGCAAAAACAAATTCCGAGCCGGCCGCCAACTAAGCGTGAGCACAACCGCAGTAACTGAACCAACCGCGATAGCGTGGAGCAAGCTTAGGTGATCGGGCACAGAGTGGGGGATAGCGAGGAAATCCGAAAGAAGGCGGTCATCGAAACACGGAATGCAAAGCACAATCGTGATGTAGTTGAGCCATGAGAGATTCCCGCTCATAATCAGCGTGACTTGAAATAAAATTGTTATTCCGCCAGCCCAGTAGCAGAGCGGCGCAGGTAGAAAGTAGAACCATGGCACGAGGAGTTCGGTGAAATGATTAAACAACACGCCGGCCTGGTGAAACCAGCGCGGCGCATGATGCAAATACCAGCTTAAAGGATTTGGCAGTGGCTGTGTCTCGTAGTGATAAAAGAGGCACGTGAAATCGCGCCAACACCGATCAGCGCGCACTTTGATCATCCCAGCGCCGAACATGGTGCGGAAAAGCACCCAAAGAATCAGCCACATCACAACCACCGGGGATCGCGTGTCCGAGGAGCCGAGAACGATTGCGAGGAAACCGGTCTCGGCGAGCATCGTTTCCCAGCCGAAGCCGTAAAACGTTTGACCCACGTTCACGAGCGACAGGTAAATGACCCAAAGCAATGCCCAAGTCAGCATGGATACGCCAAGTCCAAATGATTCTGAAAAACCAATGAAGGCGCAACACGACAAGACGATCCCAAACCAGACTGTGGCTGTGACGAAGCGATCGGAACAGTTGATGTAAAACAGACTCGGCGCACGGCGAAACGGGATCCGATGCACAAAAACCCGGACCGGTTGCAACCCACGTTCACCGAGCAGCGGGATGAATTGATTAGCGGCAATCAGAAACGCAATGAGGTAAATGCCTCCGAGCGCACGCTGAAAGCAGAAGCGGCTCAACCAGAATTCGGTCGCGAAATGCATTCCCGAACACCGCTACAAGCTAGCGTATGTGGCGTCTTTTTCACGAACTGCGTACCGCGTGTCATCTGTTGTGCGGTCAAAACCACTGACTGCACGCAGCGATCCTAACCAGTTCCGCTCGGCTGCGAACATTGAGCTTTTGCATTCCAGCGGCTCTGTGCCGTTCGACGGCAGAAAGAGTGAGCTGCAAGTCACGGGCGACCTCCGCGTTGGTGCGGCCGTCGGCGAGCCGTTTCATGACTGCCAATTCGTCCGCACTTAGCCCTTCAACTCCCGTTTGGCCTTGCCTGGCTGTCGTGGACCGGGGTGAAACCACTTCATCAAAGTAAGTGTCGCCAGTCGCGACGGTGCGGATTGCCTTCATTATCTTTTCGGGGTGACCGGCCTTTAACACGTAACCGCTTGCCCCAGCAGCGATCATATCCTCCAGATACGTTGCTTCTTCATGGAGTGTCAATCCGACGACTTTGACGGACGGGTGAAGTTTTTTGATCAGGTGCGTAGTCTCTATTCCACTCAGTTCTGGCATTGAGCCATCCATCAACACCACGTCGGGCTTGATGCGCCGAAGGAGTTCGACCGCGCTGCGCCCGTTCTCAGCTTCGGCCACAACAACCAGATCGGGAGCAGAATCGATCACTCTTCGCAACGCTTCACGCATGGCGGCGTGGTCATCGACTAACATGACGCTAAGTTTCGCCGCCGATTGTCTCGTGTTTTTCATACACTCTTGGAATCGGAATTCGAGCAAACAATGTTGCTCCTTGGCCGGGAGTAGATTCGACGTTCAGGCTGCCGCCAACTGTTCCGAGACGTTCTTCAATTCCGAGTAATCCTAACCGGCCGTCGCCGTTTCGGGCCAGGCGAGTCTTGGCAGGGTCAAAGCCACACCCGTCATCCTCGATAATCGCGTGAACATGGTCCGCCGAGCGGCCAAGAACCAAACCGACGCGCCTGGCACCAGAATGTTTTGCAATGTTGTTAAGCGATTCTTGAATGACCCGGTACAGAATTGTTTCTATCTCGGAAGAAATGCCAATCCCCTCGTATTGCCGAGGTTCAAAATCCACATCAATACGGCAACGAGCCGACCAGGCCACGGCCAGATTGCGAATGGCCTTCACAAGTCCTAGGTCATCGAGGGCGGCCGGACGCAACTCAAGCGCCACGCGATGGAGATCGCGTGCGGTCTGCGTCGCCAGCTCCTGGAGAGATTGTACTTTCCGCTGCAGTTTCGAAGAGCGGACATTATCAGCAAGCAATGACTTCAGGCCGAGATTAAGAGCGGTAAGATTCTGTCCCATCTGATCGTGCAACTCGCGAGCGATGCGCCGTCGCTCTTCTTCCTGCGCGTGAAGTAACTTGCGACGCAACGCTTCGCGTTCGGCCATCTCGCGGCGAAGTCGTTCGTTAGACTCGGCCAGCTTCGCAGTGCGTAACTCAACAAGGGTTTGAAGCTGCTTGGCGCGATCAGCCAATTGCTCGTGCGCCTGTCGCAGTTCCCGCTCCGTACGACGTTGCTCTTCGAGAAAATCTCGCACCTGATATTGTCGCCGGCGCGAATTTAACGCCACCTCGAGCGAACGTATCAACGTTGTAGTATGCACAGGCCGCTCCAGCAAAGTCACACTGCCAGCTGCCTCTGCAGCCAGCTCCAGTAATCGGGCTAGTCGAGATTCACCGCCAGTGGTCAGAATGATGAGTGGCAACTCAGACCAGGATGGCTGGGCGGCTAGCGCTTCGAATAGATGCGATAAGCTGGCCAATTCGAGAGCTTCCTCGGTAAGAATGAGCGCACCGGCACCGGACTGAATATGTGTCGCGCATTCTGCCAGCGAACCGCAAATTTGTACTTCAAATCCGTGGCCGACCAGCAACTCGGCCATGCCCTGAGCGTCCCGCCCGACTGGCGCAATGATGAGGACGCGGTCGTTCGAATTATTTTTTTCCATCGGAAGGCGGCATGATCTCCCCTGCACCGCCGCAAAACATAGGCATTCCCGACAAAACGCCGTGAAAATCCTTCAAGGGCTGACCCACACGAATGCCCCGGCCAGACTCCAGGTTGAATTCACGAATGGTTTTTTCATGGCGGCCACTTCGTTTTTTAATCACCGCTATCGATTGCCTGACCTCGCCGGCCGCTTCGAAGTATCGCAGGTTCAGCACAGTGTCCGATAGGTAGCTAAGGTCAATTGGGGACTCTGCGGAGGAGACCAGCCCGTGCTGCGCCAAAATGAGAATGGTCAAAACACCCTGGTAATTCAGATAAGTGACAAGCTCGTGAAGTTGATTGGCAAGGTACTTCTCCCCGGGCATCGCGTTGAGATACCCATTGAGGGTGTCGATCACCACGAGTTTGCAGCCTCTCTCCACTTGCTCCCGAATACGAGTAGCGAATTCGCCGGGCGAAATTTCCGCGGGATCCACTTGTTGCGCGACGATGGTTCCGCTTTCCACGTGCTTTTCCAAATCAAGCCCCAATGCCTTGGCGCGAGCGAGCATTATGGACCGCGTTTCGTCAAAGCAGAAGAGTATCCCCCTATCACCCTTTGACGCCATTTGACTGGCATACTGCAAAGCGAGCGTGGATTTGCCCGTGCCCGCGGTGCCGAGAATTAGCGTTGTTGTGCCACGATCCAAACCGCCGCCAAGTAAATCATCTAACTCTTTGATACCACTGACGACCGGCTCACGTTGCATTTTCCCGTAGTGTTCCGCTGCCACAAGACGCGGAAACACCCGCAAGCCACCGGTTTCGATTGTGTAATCGTGATAGCCCTCGCGAAATTTAACTCCTCGCAATTTGAGTACGCGCAGCCGCCGTCGCGATTTACCGTAGTCCGGAGAAAGCTGCTCCATCTCAATAACTCCGTGGCTCAGGCTCAGCACATGCGGATCAGTTCCAACGATGCCGCCAGTCATTTTGTCATCCAGCAACAACACCGTGCTCTGAGTCTGCGCGAAATGTCGTTTTAGACTCAGCAATTCGCGCCGGTAGCGTAACGCCGTTTCCGCCAGCAACCGAAATTCGGAGAGCGAATCAAACACGATCCGTGCCGGACGCCTTTTGCTTACTTCGTCGATCAATAGTTTGCTGACTTTATTCAGATCAATCTCGGAAGGACGAAAGACCGTCGTCTGCGCTTCCGGACGCAGGAGCTGTTCGATCGAGGACAGTTCGAGTAATGGAAGATCTTCCAGTGACCAGCCATGTGAGCGCGTCACTTTCAACAATTCTTCGCGCGTCTCCGAAAGCGTTACATAGAAAACCGATTCCCCACACCGCACACCTTCGAGCAGGAATTGCAACGCCAGGGTCGTTTTGCCCGAACCGGGATCGCCTTGAATCAGATAAAAACAATCGCGCGGTAAACCGCCGGACAAAATGTCGTCAAATCCTTCGACTCCGCTCGAGCAACGTTGATCCTTCAAAACAGCGGGGCTGTTTGCCCTGGATTTACTCTTTTTCATTGTTCAGCCCTAAGTGGAGAGGTTTGCTGGTCTTAGATGCGCGCGAGTTGCAACTATCAACACAAACTCTGCTGAGCAAGTTAGGCAAAGTCTTATCGCGGTCTAGACCAAAGCCCTGTGCAGCCGGTCGCCGAGCCGTACAAATTCCAGGTGCTGAGCGGTCAGCGTTGCACCGCGACATTCGAATTTGTATTGGTGATCGGTTGGTAGAATCGCAGCGCCTCGATATCGCTGCCTAGTTCGCGTATTGGGTAGAGACCTTTGGCAGAACCGGCGCCAGGATCGCGGACGAGATAATCGAACCCATCTTTCCCTGCGATAACCACAAAATGCGTGATGCCGCTGCCCAAGCGTACGCGGACGATCACGGGATTTCCGTGAGCGATGTTCGAATCGATCAATTGATACGAAGGCAGGTCCTCGTAAACGTGCCGCACGCGATCGGGCGCAAACCACGCCGCGCGATCCCAGTAAAGCCAGCCCTGATCTGTGTATCCGCCGACGGAACTTAGAAACCAATTTAACTGCTGTGGATCGACGTCGATCCCATAAAACTTGAACACCATGGCCGCCGATGCCACGGCGCAACCTTCGCCACCGATCGTCCCATTCTCGAGAACGCCGCCTAACGGATCGTCGCGCCATTTATCATCACCTTGTCGGAACGACGGCACCGACAATTCGACGCGAGTTAGAAATGGACGCCCGCCGCGAGGTGACAGTTTTCGTTTCCAAGTCCAATCAACGTAAACTGCTGCGCCCGCTCCGACGAAAACAAGAACGATAACGATTACGACAACCGGCCACCAGCGCTTCACAGCACGAAGACTGTAGAGGCGGGTGTGTCAGCCGCAAATCTGCGTGTCTTCCAAGGAGACGGCTTGGGCAGCCGCCTGCAGCAAATGACGGCTGGGAAGCCGTCACTCCTTGAAAGTGTAGCGTCCGCTGTCTCAGCGGAGAAACGAACCGAACCCCAATGCGCTTGAGATAGCGCACATTACTTTACTGCTCGAACTAATTCCGAAAATTCGCGCAGTTCATCCGAGTTCAAGTCGGAAACAGCCCAGTACGTCATTCCATTATTGGTCCAGGAAAAGACATTGTATCCGCGTCGGGTTAGCACAGTTGGCGAAGTGCTTCGACTCGTTGGTTCTGGCGTGATGAACAAATTGATCGGGTGCTTGTTTCGTTGGTAAACGAGTGCGGCGACTGTTTTCCCATCTAAATAATCTAGCCGCCCGCCCACGAGAGGAAAACCATTAGCAGATAAGTCACGCACCTCGGGAGCGAAATCGATTTTGCCGTCGAACCACGGTTTAACGGTGTGCTGATTCGACGACACGACGTCGACAAGCTGCACGGCGAGGAGTGAGCGCACATGATTCGCGACTACTTGATCAACGACGGCATTGGTTCGCGTTGCCCGCGTCGTTTGGAAAAGCGCGAATCCGAGGATAACAGCGGCGAAAGCTGCTCCCGACGCGAACATCAGCCAAGGCGAGAGAGTTTGCGGGGTCGATTTTGCTTCACGTCGCAAGGTCGCGCGCACATTCCTGCGCAGATGTGCGGGCGCGCGATATGCGCTCGCATCACTCGTCAGCGCGTTGCGCAGTTCGCGAATCGCTTTTTCAGTTCCCCGACAATCTGCGCAACTCTGCAAGTGCTGCTCAGTATCGCGCGCATTCGCCAAATCGAGTTCGCCGTCCACATAGGCGTGGAGCAACTCGCGGATGTTCTCGTGTTCTGCGCTCATTTCGTTTGGATGTCAGTTTCAGTCAGTAGCAGTTGAAGCTGGCGGCGCGCGCGCGCCAGGCGCGACATGACAGTTCCGATCGGAACGCCGGCGACATCCGCAATTTCTTTGTACGACATTCCTTCCAGTTCGCGCAGAGTAATGGCTTCCCGGAACTCCGCCGGCAATTGCTCGATTGCAGCGCGCACTGTTTGTCGGTCCTGGGCGCGATCGAGTGTGATGCCAGCATCCAGCGGCGGTATCTGGCCACCGTGTAATTCCTCATCGAACGCGACTGTCTCTTCATCCATACGATTGCGCTTGAGAGCAGTGAACGCGGTGTTGCGGACAATGCTTAAGAACCATGCTCGGCTGTTTTCGCCCCGAAAACTGTCGAAAAATCGAAACGCCCGCAGCGCAGCTTCCTGTACGACATCTTCGGCATCCTGGTCGTTGCGCATGAGGAATCGCGCCAGGTTGTAAGCCGCGTCGAGATGCGGCAGGACCTGCCGTTCGAACTCGGTCAGGCGAGGGGACTCGGTGAAACGGAACACGTATCGTTACTTTCAATCATTAAGAACAAGACTGCGAAAGTCTGAATTTTATTCCCGGCGCCAGAATTTTGTCCCGGTCGGGAATAACGCCACGCGTCGTGTAGTCATCGCGATCAGAAAGGCAAAATATGAACAACAACAATTATATTCTACATAATGACAATCCGGACGGCATCGATCGCCGCGGATTTCTCAAATGCATGGCGTGGGCGGGCACTGGTGTGCTTTGGACAATGAGCGGCGGTTTGCTGACGTCCAAGCTGCTCGGCGCGACGACCCCCGGCGAGGCCGGCGATTTCAGCTTCGTGCAAATCAGCGATAGCCATATCGGATTCAATAAGGATGCGAACAAGGATGTCATCGGCACCTTGCAAAAAGCGATCGCGAAAATCAACGCGCTACCAACTCCACCAGATTTCGTCCTGCACACAGGTGACCTAAGCCATCTTTCCGAAGCGGAAGAATTCGACGGGCTGGAACAGAATCTGAAGAGCTTAAAGACAGGCGGAATATTTTATGTGCCCGGCGAGCACGACGTGATCAGCGACAACGGCGCGCAGTATCGTGAACGTTTTGCAAAGAAAGCCCTCGGGTCCGGCTGGCACAGCTTCGACAAGAAAGGCGTGCACTTCGTTGGGCTTAATAATGTGCAGAATATTCGCGAAGGCGGGCTCGGTATTATCGGCGCCGAGCAACTCGACTGGCTCAAGAAAGATCTGGAGCCACTGTCATCAAGCACGCCGATTGTGGTGTTCGCGCATATTCCGCTATGGGCGGTTTATCCGCAGTGGGGCTGGGGAACAGATGACGCCGAACAGGCGCTTGGCTTCCTGAGACGATTTGGATCTGTCACGGTATTGAACGGACACATTCATCAAGTCGTGAAAAAAGTGGAAGGAAACATCACTTTTCACACTGCGATGTCCACGGCGTTTCCACAACCTGCGCCTGGCACTGCGCCAAAACCGGGCCCGATGAAGGTCGAAGCAGAGCGACTCAGTTCGGTGCTTGGAATCACTGACGTGAATTACGCGGAGGGCAATCACACGCTCGCGGTTGTCGACAGCACACTGGGGTAAGACTGCCTAACGAGAATGTCCGTTATGAACTCGCTTTTCTGGGAACGTGCTCACGGCGGTCTCACGCACTTGCCGATTGCTCTGATCTTCGCCGCCGCGCTTTTCGACGCACTGGGCTTCTTTCGCCGGCGATCGTCGAAGCAAGGCGAGTTCAAAGCGATCGGTTATTGGCTTGTGCTTTTCGGCGCGCTCGGCTCGTTCGGCGCGGCTTTCTCAGGATTGATGTTAAGCAAAGGGACGATCAGCGGGACCGGTACGATTTTACGGCACCATTATTTTGTCTGGCCGTCATTCACTCTGATTGTGGGTCTCGCTACGTGGCGTTTTCTCGTTGGACGCAATCCCTCGCGGCGCGCGTTCACGCTGTATCTCGCCACGATGTTGCTCGCCTGTTCGTTGATGGGCGCGGCCGGCTTTTTCGGCGGCGAAATGTTGTTCGGCCATTAAACGACGGGAAATGAGATGAAAACTTGGAGCGAAGGCAAAGCGTTTCTCGCGGCGATCTGTACTTCGGGCACAGCTCTCATTGGAATGTTCGGAGTCGCATCGGTCGTACGACACGGAATACCCGCAATTTCGATTCCAACATTTACGACCACTGCTCAAGCCGCGATGAAGCCGCACGCGCTTACCGCCGATGCAGCGCATGGGCGGCATTTGTTTCTGATGAATTGCGCGCATTGTCACGGAGACGATGCGCATGGCGATGAAGGCCCTGATTTACATAATCTGCATAGGAGCGATGCGCGCATTCATCAGGTGATCACGGCCGGGATCAAAGGCGAAATGCCGTCTTTCGCGAAAAAGCTCGACGATCCAGATGTCCAGCAACTAATCGCGTATCTACGGACACTAAACGGCTAAATGCCAATCGAACGTCCTCGGCAAATTTGCTATGGAAGCGCACCGCACCCGCTACAATTCTTTTGTCAAAAGACAGACACCCGACCACGGCCGCTTTTCTTTAAATGCCGGCGGGGAAATCCTGGCGATTAATCGAAGAAGAAAGGGCAGCCGATTTAATTTCGCCGCTGCATGCAGGACGCTTTGAATCTCCAGCGGTTTCCACCCGCTGCGGGTAAAATAGTCTGGGCCTTCCTTGGGCGCGAACTTCAACGGCGCTCCCGCCTGGTCGAGCGGCGCGCCCATCTTTTTCTCCAACATTTTCAACAGTGCAGGCGAAGCCAGATCAACGACCCAGTGCTGAAAGCTTCGGATGGCGGAAAGGTCTTCGCCAAGTGACGTGACTTCTTTTTCGCCGAGATAAACAAGTAAACCCTCACTGATAACGAGTGCGCGATTTGCACGGGGACCCAGCGCTGAGAAAAGTTCACGACGGCCGCGTACATCGGAGAGATCCAGCTGCACCCGTTCAAGCTGGCAAACCGGCGTTTCGTTTCGAAGAATGTCTTCTTTGTACGCCAGGATTTCCGGCAGATCGACTTCGATCCATTGCAGAGAGTGGGGCAAATTCAAGCGATAAGGCCGGGCATCGAGTCCCGCTGCGAGATTAACGATCATGTCAGTGCCCAGTTTGACTTGGCTGGAAATAACCTGGTCAATGAGCCAGGTGCGTGCAACGAACGGCCATGAATTTCTTTCCGTGAACGATATCGAAGCGGCGATTTGTTCTCCACGTTCGCCTGCGAGCCGCCGCGCGAATGGATCGCGAAACACGGCGCCGGTTCGCTCGGTCTCCCGCGCGCGATAAACCGCCACCCATCGCGCAGTGTCAGAGATATTCCGAATTTGCGATTCAGATTCGCTCATTTTGCGCCATTAACATAAACCGGTGGAGTGACGAAGGTCGAATCCACAGATGGAGAGACAGGAGAAAGAGACTGCAACTCTGCGGACATGCCAACTCTCCAACCATGGGCGGTTGCATTCACGTTTAGCCGGATCTTGTGCTAGGATTTGTGCCAGACTGCAAATGGGCTAACGCTAATCATCGATAACATTTTTACATTGCATGACCAAGGCTTTTGAACTTCGACTCGCCAGGCGAATGGCGCGACTGGGCACTGAGACGGCATTTGAAGTGTTGGTCAAAGCAAAGGCGCTCGAGGCGAAAGGCCGCGACATCATTCACCTTGAAATAGGAGAGCCGGATTTCGATACTCCGCCCAATATTGTCGATGCGGCTTGCGACGCGTTGCACAAGGGATTCACGCATTACGGCCCTTCGGCCGGTTTGATTGAATTACGCGAAGCAATTGCGAAGCACGTGAGTGAGACGCGCCGGGTAAATGTGGCGCCAGATGAAGTGGTCGTTGTCCCCGGCGGCAAGCCCATCATCTTTTTCTCGATTCTCGCGATCGCTGAAGACGGCGATGAAATTATCTACCCGAATCCCGGGTTCCCGATCTACGAGTCAATGATCAATTATGTCGGTGCGAAGCCGGTGCCGATCCGATTGCGCGAGGAGCTGGATTTCCGCCTCGACATCAGCGAGCTCGCCGGCCTCATCAACGATCGCACAAAGCTCATCATTCTGAACTCACCGCAGAATCCCACTGGCGGCGTGCTCGAGAAGAAAGACATCGACGCCGTCGCAGGCGCCATCGGCGATCGCAACATCATGGTGTTGAGCGATGAGATTTACAGCCGGCTCATTTTTGAAGGCGAACATCACTCCATCATGTCGCTCGATGGAATGAAGGAGCGCACGATTTTACTGGACGGTTTTTCCAAAACTTACGCCATGACTGGGTGGCGCATGGGTTACGGCGTCATGCGTGTCGATTTGGCCACGCACATCTCGCGATTGATGACTAACTCCAGCTCGTGCACTGCGAGCTTTTCTCAAGTCGCTGGCATCGAAGCGTTGCGCGGGCCGCAGAAATCAGTCGACCGCATGCGCGACGAGTTTAAAAAACGGCGCGACGTAATGGTCACCGGCCTGAACAAAATCAAAGGCTTTTCGTGTCAATTGCCTCACGGCGCGTTCTACGTCTTTCCGAACATCACCGAGACCGGCTGGCCTTCAAAGAAATTGGCCGACGCGATCCTCGAAGACGCCGGTGTCGCCGCGCTGTCCGGCACCGCATTTGGCGAATTTGGCGAAGGCTATTTGCGTTTCAGCGTGGCCAACTCGATTGAGAATATCGAAAAAGCGCTCGACCGCGTCAGCGCCTGGGTGAACAAGAATCTCTAACAAAATCACGGAATCAGGAATTGATCGCGTACCGAGAAGTATTTCCCGCGTTCCTGTTTTGGTCAGAAAAGGTTTGTGTGCACGGAACGCAACGAACGCTGACAGATTCATTTCCTGAGGAACCCAACGATAATGCCTAACGACTCACGCATCGATTTTATCGGCATCGGCGCGCCCAAATGCGGAACCACCTGGCTTTCAGCCCAATTGGAAGCCCACCCACAGATCGGCTTCGCACCGGACAAGGAAGTTTATTATTTCGCCGATACAATTGCACGACGAATTGCTGGCCAGGAACTGCGCTGCTTCGAGAGAGGTATCGATTGGTATCACAAACAATTTCCTAAAGTTAACGCAACGACCAAGTCTCGCGGAGAGTTTTGTCCTGCCTATCTTTACTCGGAGGAAGCAGCAGCCAGGATCGCCGCCTACCGCCCTGATATCAAACTGCTCCTTTGTCTGCGACCGCCCGCTGAAATGATTTATTCCTGGTATTGGTACGGGCGAAACGCAGTGGTGACCTCTCTGCCCGAATCGTTCGAGGAGATGATGGCAAATCCGTTTCTCCGAGGCCTCGGATGTTTCGCGCGCCACCTCAAGCCATATCTCGAGCGATTTCCTGCGGAAAACATGCTCGTCATTCAATTCGCTGCGATCCAGCGCGATCCCGATCGGGTCCGCAAATGCGTCTATGAATTTTTGAGCGTATCGGGAGACTTCAAACCGCATCTTGAAGCAGGGAAGAACGAGGCCCGCGCGCCTCGCTTTCCCATACTACAATCCGGCGCTCAACGCCTTTACGCCTGCATCTCCGCGATTCCAGGTGTCGATAAAGTTTTGAAATCACCAGCAATTGCTAAGATGCTTCAGGACACCTATCACCGGCTAAACAGCAAAGCCCGCAAGTACGAGCCGCTCGCGCCGGAAGAGCGCCGCAAGTGGGAAACCTACTACGCCGCCGATCAAGAGGAACTTTCCCGCTTTCTGCGAAACCTGACCGTGATCGAGTAGAACTCACGATTCGTGACACTCAGGTTCCGACCAGTTGCGCTCAGTAGCATAAATTCGGTTCATTAAAAACTTGCATGATTGCACGGGATTTGTTCTAACGAAAAGCGTCATCACGCCAAAACACGACGAAAGGGACTACTCCTTATGAAACTAATGACCTCCATAATCGCTGCTATTGGATGCATCTTTTCTGGTGCGGCATTCGGTGCGGATGGTGCAGCGCTTTGGGCGCAGCACTGCGCCTCCTGCCACGGCAAAGACGGCAGTGGCAACACCATGATGGGAAAGAAACTCGGTCTGAAAGATTACACCAAGGACCAGAGCTTCAGTGACGCCGAGGCTGCGAACGTCATCAAAAACGGCAAAGGCAAAATGAAAGCTTACAAAGACAAACTGTCCGATGCCGATGTAAAAGCGCTGGTAGCGTACGTTCGTTCGTTAAAAAAATAAGATCTGACCGACGTTCCATCTTGAAGCTGCTTTAGCCACGGGCTCCCGGCCATTCTTTAAGGATTTGTAATGCTCAGGGAACTCCGACAGAGGTCCGTCCATTGACGGAACCGTAGCCCGCGAACGTTCAACCTTTTGTTGGCAGACTCGGTCGGAGCGGACGTCGCACTGGCACTTTCGCTGCCTGTTCTCTTTAAGGTTTGGCGAACAGACGTTCGACGAAACAACACGTCAGTGGGATAAGAAAATGGGGATCATTTTCCCGGCGCTGCGGCGGAAGATTAACCCGGAACAGTGTGATCGTTAAAGAAAGCAATGCCAATTACCGCCTTCAACAGCTTTTGCCGATGGCCTTGAGCCAAACCAAAGAAGCCGCGAACACTTCATCACCAACACGAATCTCAACGACGAACATCTGTGGGTTCCGTACGCGGACGGTATCTGGTTCCAGCCCTGCTGTTTCAATGTCACGTCTGGAGGATTTAGTGTCATATTGAAAGCTCTTCCCGCCTCCATCGTTGGAACGCATTATCACGTCGGAGGCGTTCATGGTTATACAGTACGCGGTAAGTGGCGATATCTGGAGCACAACTGGATTGCCGAACCGGGTACGTACATTTACGAACCCGCCGGCGAAGCTCATACCTTCGTGATTACCGAAGATTCTCCAGAGCCAATGATCGCGTTTTCGTAGTTCAAGGAGGCCTCGTTTATCTCGATGAACCCGACAGCGGTACGTTCGCCGGGTACGAGGACGGATTCACTCTTCTCGAGTTAACGCGAAAACATTATCGTGAAGCCGGCCTCGATGCGCGCAAACTCGATCTGCTAGTGCGATAACTCTGACATTCTCCAAAGCTTTGCTTCACACGAGTGGCTTAGACTCCGCTTGTTAACGTTCTCTTTTCCAAAGCGCCGGCTTAAACAAGTGACTTGGATTCCGCTTGTTTCGGCTCCGGGTTTGGTTGCCCGGGAGACCTCCGCCCGGCAAAGAGGCGCTCGATGACGTAAAACGTTACCGGGATCAGGAAAATCGCGATGCCGGAGGCGGCGATCATTCCTCCGATCACGGTCGATCCGAGCACGCGTCGCGCAACGGCGCCTGAACCGGTGGCGAACCAGAGCGGCAGACACCCGAAGATAAACGCGAACGAAGTCATTAAGATCGGTCGCAAACGCAAACGAGCGCCTTCGAGAGCGGCGTCTATGAGCGGCTTGCCTTTTTCGTACTCGTCCTTGGCAAATTCGACAATGAGAATGGCGTTTTTCGCAGCTAGACCAATGAGCATAATTAAGCCGATTTGTGCGTAAATATTGTTCTGTAACCCTCTTAACCAAAGAGTTGCGAAGGCGCCGAATACAGCGATAGGCGTGCCAAGCAGGACGCTAAACGGCAAAGACCAACTTTCGTACAACGCAGCAAGAATCAGGAAAACGAAAATGAGCGACATTCCAAAAACCACGGTCGGTGAAACTCCTTGCTCTGCCTTTTTTTCCTGAAACGACATAGCAAGGTAATCGTAACCCATGTCGCTCGGCATCGTTTGCCGGAACACATCTTCCAGCGCGTTCATTGCCTGTAAAGAGCTGTAGCCTGGCGCGGAGGTGACGTTGATCTGGGCCGCCCGATATTCGTTGTAGCGCAGCGTAAATTCCGGGCCGGAAATGTTTTGAACCGTCGCCACTGCGTCGAGCGGCACAGAATCGCCATTGGAATTGCGGACAAAGAACTGACCCATGTTGCCCGCATCAGTACGGTAATCGCCTTCAGCTTCTATGTAGACCTGCCACGTTCGGCCGAACCGGTTAAAATAATTTACAAAAAATCCGCCCATGAATGTCTGGAGCGTCTGATACACCTGGCTGAGGTCGATTCCCTGCTTCAGCACTTTGTCGCGATCGACCTTGACGAAAACCTGCGGAACACTCGGCAAAAAGGTCGTAATCATCCCAGCGAACTCGGGGCGTTTACGTGCCGCGTCCATGAATGTTTTCACGTTTTGCGAAAGGAACGCAACGTCTTTGCCAGCGCGATCTTCCAATACAAAGGTGACTCCACCAGCAGTGCCGACTCCCGGAATCGCCGGCGGAGAAAATGCGAAAGCGACGCCTTCAGTCAGGCCAGACAGTTCTTTGCCCAGACGCGCTTTGATGGCTTCGTATTGTTCGGCCGGTTTTTTGCGCTCACTCCACGGCTTAAATGTCACGAAGAAAAAAGCGCTATAGGTGCTCTGCACGAGACTTAGCAGACTGAAACCGATAACACTCGTGGTGTACTGCACGCCCGGCGTGTTAGTCAGAATGCTTTCGATTTTGCGGCATGCTTGATCGGTGCGCTCGAGCGATGCTGCGTTCGGTAACTGGAGTGAGATGAATACGTACCCCTGATCTTCTTCTGGCAAAAAACCGCTCGGTAATTTCGATCCGAACAAACCAGCGCCGACTGCGAGCACCAGAAGGAGCGCAAAACTCAATAGCGTTTTGCGGATGGCTATTCGTGACCAATTCACATAGCCATGGGTAGCGCTACTGAAGACGCGGTTGAATCGATCGAAAAACCAACGGAGCGGACCGCGGCTTTGTTTTCGCGGCCGCAGCAACAACGCAGAGAGCGCTGGACTCAGTGAGAGCGCATTGAATGCGGAGATGATTACTGAAATGGCAATCGTTAGGGCGAACTGTTGGTACAAACGCCCGGTGATGCCGGGAAGAAACGCAGTCGGAATAAAAACCGCCGAAAGCACGAGTGCGATACCGATGACCGGTCCCGAAACTTCGCGCATAGCCTGAAGCGTTGCGTCGCGCGGAGACATTCCTTCTTCGATGTGGCGCTCAACGGCTTCAACGACAACAATTGCATCATCTACGACGAGCCCAATCGCCAGAACCAGGCCAAATAGAGAAAGCGAGTTGATCGAAAATCCGAACAGGGGGAACAGCACAAATGTCCCCACCAGAGACACTGGCACGGCGCACAATGGGATCAGAGTCGCACGCCAGGTTTGCAAAAAAATGAAGACGACGAGGATAACAAGCGCGAGCGCTTCAAATAATGTCTTGATTATGTCGTGCAACCCTTCAGTCACCGAGAGTGTCTGGTCGAGTGAAACGGCGTAATCCATGTCCGCCGGAAACCGCTGCTTTGCTTCCGCCATTAGTTTGCGCACTCCTTGCGCCGCCTTTAGCGCGTTTGTTCCGGGTAACTGGTAACACGCCAGGATGGCAGATGGTTGGCCATTGAGCCGTGATCGCAGGTTATAGGTCTGAGCCCCTAAATCGATTCGCGCGATGTCCTTGACCCTAACGAAAGAACCATCCGGATTTGCCCGCACAACAATGTTGCCAAATTCCTCCGGAGTCTGCAGCCGGCCCTGCGCACGTACCGTATAGGTGAATGTTTGGCCGTTTGGGATCGGTTCGCCGCCAATCTGACCGGCGGGATTGACCGTGTTCTGCTTTTGCACCGCACTGATGATGTCCGGCACGGTAATTCCTAGCTTGGCCAACTGATCCGGCTTCACCCACAGCCGCATTGCGTATTGCCCGGCGCCAAACACCTGGACATTAGAAATCCCCGGAACGCGAGTCAGCTGATCGACAAGATTGATATAGCCGTAGTTGGCGAGAAATATATTGTCGTAGGTCTTGTTAGGCGAATACAACCCGATAAGCATCAGCGGCGCAGTCGTCGATTTCTTAACCGTCACGCCATAGTTGTTCACTTCGACCGGCAATTGCGATTGCGCTTGCGCCACTCGGAGCTGAGTCAGGACTTGATCAATGTTCGGATCTGTCGCGACATCGAAGTCGACGATCAGTCGAATATCACCGCTGCTGGCGTTGATCGAGTACATGTAGTTCATGTTGTCGACGCCACTCATCTGCTGCTCGATTGGTGCAGCCACCGATTGCTCAACCGTCAGCGCATCCGCTCCCGTGTAATGCGTCTGCACCTGAATTTCAGGCGGGGCAATCTGTGGATACTGCGCCACCGGCAGGATCAGGATGCAAACGGCGCCTATCAGCGTCATCAAAATCGCGATGACGATCGCAACAATCGGGCGCCTGACGAAAAACTCAGACATTTGATGACGCTACTTTGCCTGATCCGATTTTGAAACCAACGCGTCGCTCGGCGGTGTCCACTCTTTCACTGTGACCAGCGCGCCTTCCCGGGCTTTTTGAATGCCTTGCACAATGACCTTGTCCCCAGGTTTGAGTCCATCGGTCACTTCCCACATCGCGCCGATGCGGTCGCCCATTGTCACGGGACGAATGCTGACCTTGTTGTCATTGCCAACCACTGCGACCTGAGAGCTGCCCTGCATGTCATTTACCGCTTCCTGAGGAATCACCATCGCACCTTTCTTCATGTCGGCGACGAAGCGGACTTTACCGAATTGTCCCGGCCGGAGAATGTTTCCCGGATTTGGAAACGTCACTTCATAATGGATCGAGCCGGTCTTCGGATCCAGGCTGCGGTCAAGGGCATAAAATTTACCTTTCTGCGGATAAATTTCGCCGTTGCCGAGAATCAGCTCGAACTGAAGGCTCTTGACGTACGCGTCCCGCTCTTTTGGGTCGGGATGTCGCGCAACGAAATCTGTGAAGGGTCCTTCGCCAACGGTGACAACGGCTTTGATCGGGTCGATTTGTGAAACCGTGGTGAGCGGTCCGCTGGTAGGACTAACGAGATCGCCAACCTGTGCGTTAGCAAATCCTGCCACACCTTCAATCGGCGCGATGATTTTGGTATAGCCAAGGTTGAGCTGCGCCTGTTGCACTGCCGCTTGATCGGCTTCGATATTTGCTCTTCCAGCCTCTGCAGCTGCGGTAGCTGTATCCCGCTCCGAATCGCTGATCACTTGCTTTGTAAACAGATCGAGAGCGCGCTTTTCATCCGCATCAGCTTTTACCTGATTAGCTTTGTCTTTCGCCAGGGTTCCCTTCGCTTGCGCCAATGCGGCTTCAAACGGGCGAGCATCAATCTCAAAGAGAAGGTCACCTATTCTTACCACGCTGCCCTCGGTATAGTCGCGCTTGGTGATGTACCCTTGTACTTGCGCATTGATGTTCGCGTTGATGAAACCATCCAACGTCGCGACGCGTTCCAGAACTCGCGGCACATCCCGCGGCCGAACAGTGGTCACCAGCACTTCCGGCGGCGCAGGATCAGTCTGCGCGGGTTTGCGCGAACAACTGACGAATAGCAAGCTACACACCAGCACGGCGCTGACGAGACGAGTTCGGCCCATACTTTTCTTATCGCCGCTGACGTTTAGATGTCGAGCAGGAACATGAACTTGCTCGATCTGTTTCCGAGCGATTGCCTATTCATCCGACGGTGCAAAGAGAGTGGCCGCATGGTGCGAGATGAGACTTTGAAAAATCCGAGTGCCGGCCCACCTCGTGTGCGATCGCGTCATGATTTGCGGCGATTATGAAGCGCCGCTACAGAACAGGCATGAATATGTCGCGCTTATTACTCGCGCTCGTGTTCTTTGCCGCGGTGTCGCTCCTTGGAAATGATGAATTGAAGGAGCGTTTGCAGCCGGCGATTGAGGCGATCACTCCGGAAGGTCTGCTCTCGCACATCAAAGTTCTCGCGTCGGACGAATTCGAGGGACGCGCGCCCGGGACAAGGGGCGAAGCACTTTCAGTCAGTTACGTCACCGATCAGTTCAAAAAGACCGGGTTAAAACCGGGAAATCCCGACGGAACATACACGCAGGAAGTTCCCCTGGCCGGGATTAAAAGCGAACCGCGAATGTTTTTTGTCGTGGGCGATGAAACGATGAATCTGAAATATCCCGATGATTTTGTTGCTTCATCGGCGCGGCTTCAGCCTGAGATCAAGGTTGACAAGTCAGATCTGGTCTTTGTCGGATACGGGGTGGTGGCGCCGGAGTACGGCTGGGACGATTACAAGGATGTAGATGTGCGCGGCAAAACGCTGCTGATGTTGATCGGCGATCCGCCGATTCCTGATCCAAAGGATCCGTCAAAGCTCGACGACAAAATGTTTAAGGGAAAAGCGATGACGTATTACGGCCGCTGGACCTACAAATATGAAATCGCAGCGCAAAAAGGCGCGGCCGCAGCGATCATCATTCACGAAACAAAACCGGCGGCTTATCCATGGCGGGTGGTGAGATCGAGCTGGGGCAAGGAAAACTTTGAACTCGATAACCTAAACAAGAACATGGATGCCGTCTCCGCGCGTTCGTGGATCACTTTGGATGTTGCCAAGAAATTGTTCGCCGACTGCGCCCGGGATTTCGATGCGCTCAAGAAATCTGCCATCACCAAGGAGTTTCGACCTGTAGCCCTAAACGCCAAAGCCAGCATTCAGATCAACCAACAGATTCGCTCGTTCAAATCGCATAATGTCATTGGCAAACTTGAAGGCAGCGATCCAAAATTAAACAAAGAATACGTCATCTACACGGCGCACTGGGACCATCTCGGGCGCCATCGCGAATTGCAGGGCGATCAAATTTTTAATGGCGCGCTCGATAACGCATCGGGAGTTGCGTCATTGATCGAGCTCGCCGGCGCGTTCTCAAAGTTGAAACCGGCGTCCAAGCGCTCAGTGTTATTTATGGCAACAACTGCTGAAGAAGCGGGATTGCTGGGCGCGAAGTACTACACTGAACATCCGCTGTATCCGCTGGAGAAAACGCTCGCTGATATCAACATCGATGGTGTAAATCCGTGGGGCAAATCGCACGATATCGAAGATGTCACCGACGGCAATTCAACGTTGGACGATTTGTTAGGCAAGACCGCGGCACGACAGACGCGAGTGATGAAGCCGAACAGCGAACCAGAGAAGGGCGGCTTCTTTCGTGTCGATAGTTTTGAATTTGCCAAAGCAGGCGTTCCCGTATTGCACGCAGCGCGCGGGACTGAAATCATCGGCAGACCGCCCGAATACGGAAAGCAGAAGCGGGACGAATACGTGGCGAAACATTATCACCAGCCGTCCGACCAGGTCGACCCAGCGTGGGATCTCTCTGGCGCAGTGCAGGATGTCCAACTTTTGTTCGAAGTTGGCTACCAGGTCGCGAACGGCGACAAATTCCCGGAATGGAAACCAGCAAGCGAATTCAAATCAAAACGCGATGCAGTTCAAAAAAATGAATGACACCAGAAAATGATTAAGACGATTCGTTTCAAAGCGAAACTTCTTCGGCCAGCCGAGAACGGGAAGAAAGAACCCTGGACCTTTCTCATCCTGCCAAAAGCCGCAAGTGCTAAGCTACCCTCGCGCGGTATGACTGCGATCGAAGGCACCATCAATGGTGTCGCTTTTCAAGCCGTGCTCGCGCCGGATGGTCAAAAGAGTCATTGGCTGAAAGTAGACCGAAAGTTGCGCGAAAGTGCAGGCGCAAAGGAAGGTGAGGTGGTTACGCTGGAAATCGCCCCCGCGACAAAGGAACCGGAACCAATCGTGCCGACTGATCTGAAAAAAGCTCTCGCTGCCGCTGCCCTAAAGACGAAAAAATTATGGTCGGACATCACGCCAGCCGCGCGACGCGATTGGATCCAATGGATTAGTTCCGCCAAGCAAGAAGGAACGCGTACGCGCCGGATCGAAAATGCCTGTTCAATGCTCGCGGCAGGAAAACGACGCCCTTGCTGTTTCGATCGTTCCGGGTTTTACGATAAAAGCTTGAGCGCTCCGAAAGCGGCTTGAACGAATACCTTCCGATGTTAAGCCGATTACGAAGTGATCTTTGATTGCCACTTCCATCAGCGTTTTGTAAAGCCGCTCAGTTTAGTTGATCGACATTTACTTCTGCCGTTACGATCGTCTGCTGGTTTTTGTTTCGTAAATTGGCCGAGATATCTGGAACCGGCGGTGAAGCTATCGCGGTCGGATATATTGCGTAATTGTCAAACCTTGGCTGACAGAGCAAGTAATAAGAATTATTATTTTTTACGTTGCGATATGGAATAGAAAAGGCCAAGATCCTGGCGAACTCGTCTTCACACCCCCATGAACATAGAACCCCGGGACAGCATATTATTGCTCGGCCTCATCTACCTCTCCGGTGTTCTCTGGCACTTCGACAAAGCGACCGGAGAGCGAAGCAGTCCATTATGGAGTCTGCTTTGGCCGCTTGCGCTGTGGCTTAATGTGCGTGGCAACCGCGCAAAACGGCACTGAACAGTATCCCATGACGACATTTTCCCGCAGCAAAACCGGCGGGCGAACGGCTCGTTGGCGCACCAACCAATTAACCAATTCCTCCGCGAATGTTCTATTCTGGAAAACCGAGGTGAGCCTCGGAAATTCCAAAAAGAAACATGTAAGGACAACAATAAATGAAAAGCATTATCTGTTCGGTAGTTATCATATTCACCCCGGTCTCCTTCGCGCTGGCTCAGGAAGCACCGGAGCCAGTTGCATACGATTCCAATCCTTCGTCACTCCACCTCAGGGCGCAGACGGGAGCGAATAACACGGTGATTCTAACCTGGAGGGGAGAACCCACCTCGCCCGGCTTCAAGATTTACCAAAGCATCTGGCACGGACCATACGCAATGGTTGCAATAGTTGGCCCCAATGCAGTTTCGTATGTTGAGGCCGGCCTCGTGGGCGGGGTTCCATACACTTTTAAAGTGTGTGACGTACTTGAGCCCGAGACCTGCTCAAATCAGGTGTTGGTGCGCTTTCCGCGTTAGACAACTAGCCGGGACGACGAAAAGGAAGCCGCCACCCTTTGAAATAGCCTTTGTACTCTTGCGTTCTCAATTCACGAGTACGCTGGCAGTTGTTCGACAAAACAGTTTATCTAAGGCCAGGCAAGGATGACGGTTGAGTTTTTCTCATCAATTACCTAACGACTAGTCGCAAGTTGCCTTTGTCCAGATGGCGGGTATTGGATTGCCGTTGGTCGGGTCGGGACTCGACGAAGAACCGACAATTGTTCCACAGCGATTGATGCCAGCCGGGCCCGAAAACGGGGGTTTGTCCGTTGCGATGTCTGGCAGTAATTCCGCCGCGTTCTGAAACCGGGTCAAGCCTAGGACTCCCTGATTAACCACGCGTAAGCCGATTGCGCGGTTGACGTCATTGATCGCGAACGCCTGCGAGTTCCCGCCCATACCGAGAGAGCGCATGCCGGTGGCTGGCGTCCAAATGAAGCCAACTGGTGGAAGTGGCGAAGGTCGGTCGGAGACTCCAACAATGGCCAGACGATTGTTTACACCGAACGCCTGGCTGCTTGCACCACCGAGCGTCTGAAGATCGATCTCCATGCCGTCGTGTCGCCAAAGATGGGCATGCGAGGCGGCTCCGCCCGCGGGAAAGACCCAGCCGACGATATCGCCTGCGTCGTTGATGCCAAGCGCCTCACTGATAGCGCCCGCTGGATTGAGGTCCGTGAGTAATCCCGCCGCGTCCCACTTCACCGCGTGAAGTACGCCGCCTGCATCGTACGACCAGCCCACCGCGGTGCCATCGGCGTTGATCGCCTGCGCAAGGCTGGCATTGCCTCCGAGGTCTGCGAGAGGCTGTATCCCATTATCGGAGTTCCAAATGAAGGCTCGAGAGGTAACAAAATCGTTAGTGAACGCGAATCCGACGATCGTGCCGGCTTGATTGATGCCGTTTGCCAGCGCAGAGGGAAGACCGGGAAGCGTGCCGAGACGAGTAAGTTGGTTATCGGCGCTCCAACTTACGGCTGTGTGTCCGTTGAGAGTTTGGTACCAACCCGCGGAAACACCACCATCGTTGATTGCACTCGCCTGACCGGAGAACGCGTTGCGCGGTATGGTGAGCGCTTGCACACTGTAGCTGTCACCGTCGGTGGCAGCTAACGTTCCAAGACAAAGGCATTCGAGCACGGCCGCTAACAGGATGTATCGCGTGAGCTGAATGTTCGTGAGAAGAAATTTATTCATAAACGGACTCTTTATCTGAAGCCAATGAGGTCTCAAGTAGTCAGCAGTAACAGAACGGTTACTTCGGATCCTGGAAAGACATTCGCCGGTGTTATCAGTTTCATCTGGGACTCCGCAGACGGACAGCTATATGAATCGGGCTCGGTTACTTTAAACGGCTAGGGTGGTACGACTGACTGGCCGGGTTGCAATGCAACACGGTTTCGATCCACGACGCACGAAAATGATTTTTTCCATCGTCGCTACGGCGAGGAGGGTTGACTCATCCTTTTCTTTCCCATAACTCAGCCAGGCGAGTGCAAGCTGTAACTGCAGACTCCATGTCCTGAATCGCAACCCATTCGAGCGGGCCATGCGCGTTGTGCTCACCACAGAACAGGTTTGGAGTAGGCAGGCCTAGCTCAGTGAGACGCGAGCCATCGGTGCCGCCACGGATCACATGGTCGAAAGGTTTGAGTCCAGCGGCAGCAAAGGCCTCGCGAGCGAGCTCAACCGGACGCATATCGTTGCGTAACCAATAAGCCATGTTCCGATATTGTTTACGGATTTTGCAGCGGATGCGGGCCCGCGGTTCGGCCGCTTGTGAGCCTCGGCAAAGGCCGCGTAAGATTTCGCGCTTCGCTTCCAGCCCATTGAGCTCGAAATCGCGCAGAATAAATTTCACAATAGCGCGCTCAGTCCGGCCCTCGACACTGGTCGGATGAATGAAGCCCTCTCTTGCCTCTGTTGTCTCCGGCGCGCAGCGTTCGCGTGGCAGGGCGGAAAGAAGTTTGCCCGCCACATAAACGGCGTTCACCATGCCTTTGGCACGTGCCTCCATGGTATGGGTGGTGACACCGTCGATAATGACCTCGGCGGCATCGCCCGAAAAAGTTTCCCAGCAAATCTCTCCGGGCGGACCGCCGTCCAGCGTGTAACCAAAGTCCGCTCCGAGCATTTGCAGATTCAGCTTGTCCACACCGCGGCCGATCTCTTCATCCGGAGTAAAGCAGACTCGAATCAGCCCATGTTTGCGCTTCGTCTCTCGGAGCAACCTCTCGACGAGAGTCATGACTACAGCCACGCCTGACTTGTCGTCTGAACCGAGCAACGTGGTGCCGCTGGCGGTAACAATGTCTTTGCCAATGGCTGATCGAAGCTCCGGCGACGTCGCTGGATCGAGAGTCAGATGAGAATTATCCGGGAACGTAATTACGCTGCCATTGTAGCGGCGATGAACGATAGGATTCACGCCGTGGCCGGAGCAGTCGGGCGCTGTATCCACGTGGGCGAGGAAAGCCACCGTTGGCACACCGGCTTTGCGCGTGTTGGCAGGTATGCTGGCCATGACGTAACCGTGCCGGGTCATCAGTACGTCCGATGCTCCCAATTCAATTAGCTCACGCTTCAGCATCTCGAGCAGCACCAATTGACCCGCCGTGCTCGGAAACGTGTTACTCTTTTCGTTCGATTGAGTATCCACCCGGACGTAGCGCAGGAATCGTGACAGAATGTCGTCGCTCATAGCTGCACTTTCCATGCGGGCGATGAACGCTCAACTTTCTCGCGCTATTCTCTCTTCGTCCGGCGACGACAGCGGCAAATCCGAGCTAATCCGTGTCCCTTGCGGGGATATTCTTCATCTGTTCCAATGTCTTGTCTTTTGTCTCGCCCACGGCGAACCAGACAAACGGGAACGAGATTACTGCGGCTGCGGCGTAAAAAATGTAAGCGCCTGTGAGACCGACGCCTTTCAACAGCGGCAAGAAAGTGACCGTGACGGTGAAATTCGCCATCCAGTTAGTTGCGCCGGAAATCGCAAGAGCAGCACCGCGAATTTCGTTTGGGAACATCTCGCCTAACAACACCCACATCACCGGACCCCACGACACAGCAAAGGCGACGATGTACAGGTTTGCCGCCACGAGTCCGACCACAGCGGCCATGTGGCCTGGCGCTGGTTTGCCGTCGGCATCTACACCAGCCGTGGCGAACACAACTGCCATCGCGGTCAGAGTCATCGTCATTCCAACAGACCCCGCCAGCAGCAACGGTTTCCGACCAACACGATCAATAAGCAAGATGGCTGGAATTGTGGCGAGAACGTTTACCAAACCGGTGAGCACGTTGATGCCCAGAGCCCACTGTTCGGTTGCCCCGACTGTTTTCCACAAGATCTCACCGAAATAGAAAATGATGTTGATACCGACAAATTGTTGGAAAGCAGCAAGACCCATTCCCACCCACAACACCGGCACGATACGTCTCGTGCCGGGGATAATAAGATCGGACAACCGGGGATGGCGTTCCGCTTGGAGGCTTTGTTCCACCTGCCGGACCAGCTGATCGGGGTCACCGCCAATTCGCGCGAAGACTTTGCGTGCTTGCCTGTGTTTGCCAACGAAGACGAGATACCGCGGCGATTCGGGAATTGTCATGCTACCTAACAAGAATACGACAGCTGGAACTGCTTCCATCCAAAACATCCAGCGCCATGCTGGCGCCCCGAACCAAAACCCCGCGCTGGCTCCGCCAGCTATCTTGGAGAGAATCGCGTTACTCAGAAAGGCGCTGAACAGTCCCACTACAATCGCCATTTGCTGAAGTGAGCCCAGACGGCCACGCATGTGCGCCGGAGCAACTTCAGCGATGTACATCGGCGCCAGTACGCTTGCCCCGCCAACGGCTACACCGGCCGCGATCCGCGCCGCAATGAAAACCGATGCAGAGTTAGCAGCGCCCGTCGCAACTGCGGTGGCGAGAAACAGGGCCGCGTTTAAGAACATTGTTGTCCGTCGCCCAAGAGTGTCGGCCAGTCTGCCGGCGACGAACGCGCCGAAGGCGCAACCAAGCAATACAGATGCAACAGCGAAGCCGGTTCCAGTGGCGTCAGTCCCGAAGGCTTTTGCCAAAGCGTCAACGGTTCCGTTAATCACACCGCTGTCGAAGCCGAAGAGAAAACCTCCGATCGCAGCTACACACGAGAGTGCGATTACGTAAACAAACCTGCGTTGCATGCCGTGGATGCTCGTCCGTTCAGTTCGGAGATCCTGCCTGGCGAAACCAGATTCTTAGTAAAAGACGCGTTCGCGCCTGCGCCAGTGCTGCAGCGTAAAATAAGCGCCTATCATTCCACCAAGATGCGCAAAATGCGCAACGCCCTGGTTAGTGCCGAAAACTCCGCTAAACAATTCAACAAGCGCGTAGAGAATTACGAAGACTATGGCTGGCATCGGGATTGGCGGAATCAACAGGACAATGGTGCGGCGCGGAAATAGGATGCCGAACACCAGTAGAATTCCGAAGATCGCTCCGGATGCACCGACGGTCGGATAAATACCTGTACTTGTCATCATCGATACGACTGCCAACTGGGTTACGCTCGAAGAAAGCAGAGAGGCAAAATAAAGTATCAGGTAATGCCGCCGTCCGAGCGCGCGTTCGACATCAGAGCCGAACATCCAAAGCGCGTACATGTTGATTGCTAGATGAAGGAAACTCGCATGAAGAAAGCCGCACGTGACCAACTGCCACACCTTAAAGCCGACGGGATGATCGAACTGCGCCACGCTAAAATGGCCAACAGGCCAGAGCGCGAATGTGGCGAACAACCCCGAACCGGCTATCGCTTCCAGGGCAAATACGGCGACGTTTATGCCGATCAGTAATCTTGTAAGGCGTGCCATAAAAAAACTAAACTTGTGTACCTACTTTCACACGAGGGATCACGATGGCCACAATGTTACCCCGATCTGGTTTATCAGAACAACGCACAACTCGCGCAGGCACACGAACGGCCTCTCTGTGTTTGCTGGGATTTCGTGTGAACTGAAAACCTCCTGGGTTCTCTCCACAGCGAGTACTCGATCTGCTTTCTTTAGGCATTTGGCGTGGCGAATCTTCATGCGCTTGATCATTCTGGAAATCAATGAAGCAAAAGCTTTCACGCAGAATCGGAACGGTCGGGCTCGTTTTTGTTCTCTTCTTTTCCACATCAGGCGGCCCGTACACTACTGAGACGTTGATTCATTCAGTCGGACCCGGGTTTGGCCTGCTCATTTTGGCGCTGGTTCCTCTGGTATGGTCCGTGCCGGAGGTGCTCATCGTGGGCGAACTGGCGAGTATGTTGCCGGAAGAGGGCGGTTACTATCGCTGGGTCGATCGCGCATTCGGGCGCTTTTGGGCTTTTCAAAATGGCTGGCTCACTTGGATCTATTCGCTGGTGGATATGGCGATCTATCCAGTGCTATTCAACCAATATTTGCGCTACTTCATTCCCGGACTCGACGCGCGAGCGGAATGGCTCGTCTCCCTTGCAATCATTTGGGGTGCGGCATGGATCAATATCCGTGGCTCAGTAAACGTGAGTCGCACGTCAATCTTCGCGGGCTGCTTCATCATGGTCGGTTTCCTTGTCTTGTCAGTCGCAACTGCGCCGCGCATCACTCACATTCCGTGGCAACCGTTCGCGTCGGAACGCGCTCGCGGACTCGGTGGTTTGGCTGTTGGTATCTCGATTGCGCTCTGGAATTATATCGGCTGGGATAATCCATCGACCGCACAGGGAGAAGTAAAAGATCCTTCGCGCACGTATCCGCGCTCGCTCGCAATTGGATTGCCGCTTGTCACACTCGGCTATTTCGTTCCATTGCTCACTACCTTAGGTGCGAGTGATTGGAGCACGTGGATGGAAGGCGGTTGGCCGCAAATCGCCGCCTCCGCGGCGGGACGTGCTGGGCACTGGATTGCAATCTGGATCGGGCTCGGCGGCATGGTCAGCGCACTTGCGCTTTTTAACGCGCTACTGCTTGGTTACTCACGAATTCCGTTCGTGCTCGCTGACGATGGTTTGCTGCCGAAAGCTTTGGCAAGGCTGGATGTGCACGGCACGCCGCGGACGGCCGTGATTGTGTCGGCTATTTTTTATTCCGTTTTTGCTCTGGTTAGTTTCGGCAAGCTCATCGTTGCCGACGTGCTTCTCTATTCAATAGCGCTTTTTCTGGAGTTCGGAGCGCTGATCCAACTTCGCAAAACCGAACCGTCATTGCGCGGCGTGTTTCGAGTTCCGCTGGGCCGCACAGGTGTGGCAATCCTCGCTGCACTGCCAATGATTATCTTAGTGGGTGTGATCTGTGTTTCATTTGCCGACGCTGAATACGGTCTACCAGCAATTATCGGTACCGTTGTGGCTGTTATTACAGGACCGTTCGTGTATCGACTTACGAAGCATCGCGGCAGGTGCTAGCAAAACGGGGCCCTGTGCGTCGTCGTCGGAGCATTTGCCTCAACGGCACGAAGCGAACTACTTAGGGCGAGCGAGTTGGCAGGTTCACCGAGCTCCGAGAGTTAAGCGCCTTGCGCATTGCGCCTTCCGTTTTGTGCTTGTGCAGTGCTATGTCGATTGCCGCTTTTAATTCCGGAGCGGTGTAAGGCTTCACTACGTAGCCAAAGGCGCCAGACTCGACGGCGCGAGCTAGCGTGTCGGCTGATGCGTGTGCGGTCAGAAAGACGACCGGAATGCCAAGATGTCCTCGAATCGCAGCGGCACCGGCGACGCCGCTGATGCCGCCGTCCAGTTGAATATCCATGAGTACAAGATCGGCACGATTCTCCTCGGCAGCCCTGAGGGCGTCCGCAGCAGTGCTGGCATCGCCCGCGACCTCGTACCCGAGCTCAACGATGTCCCGTTTCAGCGCTAACACAGTCAGCGCTTCGTCTTCAACGATCAGAATACGATTCTTTGGCATGATATGGCTTTAGAATTAATGATGAATGTCTGTTTGCTGGCGTGACAATTTGTTCGGCAAGAAAATGCTCGCGCAAGTTCCGACCGTCGGCCCGTCGTTGATAAAAAATTCTCCGCCTAACTGGCGTGTCATTGCCCGAACTAGTTCGAGGCCAGTTCCGTGAGATTCATCCATGTCAACCGGCAGAAGTACAAATCCGGTGCCATCATCATGAATCGTTAACGTCACCTGATCGGGAGTGGTACGGAGTTCAGCATCGATCTTGCCTGTCGTACGACCGTGAAAAGCATGTTTGAGGGAATTCAGAAGTAATTCGTTGGAAATCAGGCTCAGCAAAATACTTTGATCGAGATCGAGCGGAACGTAATCCGCGGCAACGTTCAGCGTCAGCTTGCAGCCAGGAGGCGTGTGCGAGAGCAGCAGCATATCAGCCAACTCGCGCAAATGTGGAGCAAAATCCAAGTGGGACCTGCCTTTCTCATCGTAGAGCTGTTCGTGAAGACGAGCCATGGCGTTGATGCGATCTCGACATTCCGCGAAGACCTCCCGGACAGCTGGATCGATAAATTTGCTGGATTGCAGCCGGAGCAAGCTTGAGACGATTTGCAGATTGTTTTTCACTCTGTGATGAATTTCGGTGAGTGAAACAGTCTTAAGAGCAAGTAGCGCCTCCAGGCGTTGGTGCGCGCACCGCAACGACATCACCAGCTCGGTGAGGCCAGCGGATGCCAATACCAGGATCCCGGCGTTAATGTAGGAGGAAACAATCACACGTCCGCCGCCTGGCACAATCAAGTCGGCTACAAGTACTGTCGCTCCGCAAAGGATCGCGATAAACCAACCCGCTCTGCGTCCTGCCCTCCATGTAGCGAGTACTACCGGCACGAAATAAAAGACCGTTACGTTGAAGTCGGTGACGTAATCAATCCAGCCAATCAGCATCATCAGCAAAGCGGACTCGCATACCGCCGCTGTGGGCGAGCACAGGAAATCCCAAACGCCGGGAAGCGACTTATATGTGCCGACAAACTGTTGTCGCGCGTCAATCTGCGACTCGACGTGCCGCTGTAGCGGGAGCACAGCGGCTCCCATCTCTCGGTTCTCTTGCATCAGCACTAAGTTTTTGACCGCTGAATACACCGAACCGTTTAAAATACCTCGGATTGCGAGTTGCTTTATCGAAAGCGCTGGTTCTTCGCGCCCGGCGACAATTGCTCATTGACTGAAGCTGGAATAACAGGTGCATCACATTATGGCTTCAGCATTCCAGGCAATCATCTTCGATCTTGATGGCGTGCTCGCCGATTCTGAGCCGTGGTGGAATGAGATCGATGCGAAATTACTCGCCAAGTATGGTGTTAGCTATCATGGCGAATACCACCGCGACGTGCTCGGTGTCAGCTATCGCCTGGCGGTCGAGTTCTACATGAATGTATTCCAGATCGCTGCGCCAGTTGAGGAATTGATGCGGTGCCGCGGCGAAATCGCTACGGAATTTTTTGCCAATCGCGTGAGCCTGTTTCCTACAGCGAAAAGAACTCTGGAAGAGCTGCGGCAAATGAAGCTGTGCCTTGCCGTGGCGACCAGTTCAGTGAGTAGATCGGCGCGCCCGTTTCTTGAGCGAACAGGAATTAAGAGTTCGTTCGATGTAATTGTAACGGGCGATGAAATCGAACGAGGCAAACCACATCCGGATATTTATCTGCGCACAGCGGAGAAACTCTCGATTGCTGCCGGCGCATGTCTGGTCATTGAAGATGCGCTCTACGGCGTAGCCGCGGGCAGGGCCGCAAACATGCGCGTCGCTGCGATTCCCGACAGGCGGTTTGTTGATGCGCGCGAATACACGAAACATGCTGATTACGTCCTTCACGATCTTTCAGAAATCCCGGCGCTCTTGGGGCGCACCGGCACCTGAAGCGGATTTTAGAGAGCTCTGTTTTGGCAGGCGAAGCATCTGCCTTACAATAGAAAGTTCCTGTGTTCCTGTTTTCCTGATTAAATTGTAGATATGACTGAGAAACAGCGGTTTCGGGTATTTGCCACGTCGCGCATTGGCGACGCCGCAGAGAATTTTCTTCGCTCGCGGGGTTACGATCTCGAGGTGTTTCAAGGACCCGAAGCGCCGCCGAAAAAATTGATCGTCGAGAAGGCAAAAGGCGGCATCGATGCTTTGATCACCACATTGCGCGATCCGATTGATGTCGAAGTTTTCGAAGCAGGGAAGGGGACGCTGAAAATCGTGGCGCAAATCGCAGTCGGCTTTGACAACATCAATCGCGCTGACGCGAACAAATACAAAGTTCCCTTCACGAACACCGCCGACGTGCTCACCGAAGCCACAGCCGAGTTCGCTTTCTTTATGATGGGAATGCTCGCGAGAAAGATGTGGCAGAGCGAGAGGCTGGTGCGCGAACAGAAATGGCCATCATGGCATCCCTTTCTCCCTTTTCTCGGCGATGAAGTCACTGGAAAGACAATTGCTGTCATTGGCACGGGGCGGATTGGATTGGCGATGATTAAAAAATGTTCTGGGTTCGACATGAACATTCTTTGCTACGACCCCGCATACCAGAATCATGAATTCATCAAATCAATTCAGGAGTTGATGGACCTGCGCCAGGCGCGTGGCATCCAAAAGGAAAAAACCTGGATTAAATACGTCGCGTTCGAAGACGCTTTGCGCAGCGCTGATTATGTCAGTCTGCACGTACCGCTGTTGAGGCAAGGAGAGGCGGACAAACCGACGTATCACCTTATTACCGATGATACCCTCCGGTTAATGAAGCCGACCGGCTATTTGATAAATAGTTCGCGCGGTCCAGTCGTGAACGAAAAAGCGCTCGCGAAAGCATTAAAAGAGAAGATTATCGCTGGCGCCGCACTGGATGTGTTTGAGAAAGAACCGCTCCCTCCTGATTCTCCGCTGCTCGATCCCGAGATCGCCGATCGTTGCCGCGTGTTTCATCATTTCGCCAGCGGCGCAAAGATCACGCGCCTCGATGTCGATCCGGATAAAGGCATGGCTGGGCGCTGCGCCCAGGCATTGATTGATGTGCTCGAGGGAAATTATGGCGGCGATCTGACCAAAATGCCGTACGTAGTCAATAAAGAAGCCTTTTCGCGCTGACAGTTCCGTAGCGGCACCGAAGTGTTGCCGCATCCTTTTCGCGCGACGCAAGATAGACTTGCCGGGAACAATTGATATGCCGGTGCCCCATAAAGCGACGCCTGAGCGACTGAGCATATTCTCGGACGGCGTATTTGCATTACTCATCACTGTGCTGGTCTTGGAACTGCGGCCACCGGAGTTTCCCACGTTTGAGGCACTTCTGTTTCTCTGGCCGACAGAGTACGCTACGCAGTCAGCTACCTGTTCATTGCCATTGTATGGACTAATCGCGGTGCCGTGAGTTGTGCCAATTGCGACGAGAAAGTGCTTGCACGTTGCAATGACTCTGTTAAATGGTTAACCATATGGTTAAATATTCTTCCAGGACGCTGGACCGGACTTTCGCTGCGCTGGCAGATCCAACTCGCCGGCGTATCCTCGCGCATCTGGCCCGGGGCGATCGGCGCGTTACCGACCTCGCACGGCCCCACGCGATGTCGTTGCCGGCCGTCTCCAAGCATCTTCGCGTTCTTGAAAAAGCCGGGCTGCTACGGCGGCGGCGTTACGGGCGCGTGCACGAAATGCAGTTGGACGCCAAACCGCTCAAACAAGCCGCACAATGGGTTCGAGAATATCGAAGATTTTGGGAAGGATCGCTAGATCGACTCGCGACCTATCTGGAAAAAACAAGGACGGCAGGAGAGAAGGGGGCCCGGAAATAATTATGTGCCCGGCGTGCGTGCAGAATGTGGTGTTGCTCGCAGCAAGTGTGAGTTCAACCAGCGGATTAGGCGCATTTGCCGTGCGGAGATTATTCAGGCAAAAACAAACAAACAGGAGAAAACAAAATGAAAACTGCAGAAATGGAAGTCAAACGCGAAATCGTTTCGAAAGCTGATTGGCTTGTGGCCAGAAAGGATCTGCTTACAAGAGAAAAAGAATTTACGCACCAGCGCGACGCGCTCAGCGCCGCGCGACGCCAGTTGCCAATGGTGAAGGTCGAGAAGGACTATGTTTTTGATGGGCCCAAAGGAAAAGAAACGCTTCGTGATTTGTTCGACGGTAGAACGCAGCTAATTGTGTATCATTTCATGCTCGGGCCCGGATGGAGTGAGGGTTGCAAAAGCTGCTCTTACCTTGCAGATCACTTCGATGGAGCGAACAGGCACCTGCCGCATCGAGACGTCACATTTGTGGTCATATCGCGTGCTCCGTTTGCCGAAATTGAAGCTTATCGGAAACGCATGGACTGGTGTTTCAAATGGGTTTCGTCGTACGAAAACTTTTTTAATTGTGATTATCACGTCTCGTTCACAAGCGAGGACGAAAAAAAGAACAAGGCTCACTACAATTACGTTGATGGTGAGTACATCAATGATGAGATGCCAGGTTTGAGCGTATTTTACAAAGACAACAAGGGCGACGTTTACCACACCTATTCTACCTATGCCCGTGGACTCGACATCCTGGTAGGCGCTTACAATTTTCTTGATCTCGTGCCGAAAGGTCGCGACGAGGACAATCTTGATTTCACGATGGAATGGGTGCGCCGGCACGACGAATACTGAGGCTTTATAGAGCGAGATGATTGCCTGAGCGCGCTTCGAATCCTGAAATCAATACGGACGACTGCGATACGGAGATGAGCTCGGCGATTCCCTGGTGAGTTTCGAAAATCCGAGGAGAAATTTATGAAGGAGAAAACCTCAGAGAAAACATCGCTTGAAATCACGAGAGTTTTGAATGCGCCACCGGACCGCGTTTACGCTGCATGGACAGACCCGGCGCAACTAAGAGAGTGGTTTGGCCCAGAGGGTGTTCGTACCCGAAGCATCACAGCGGATGTGCGAATAGGTGGGAAATACCGTTGGGAACTGATTACGCAGGAAGGCGAAGAGTGGGCTGCATTCGGCGAGTACCGCGAATTAATTCCGGGGAAGAAAATTGTGTTCACATGGCAATGGGATGAAGACGAAGTCTGGCCGAATCAGATCAGTGTCGTCACAATTGAATTGTTTGAGCACCCTGCCGGGACAGAACTGCGGCTTAGACACAAGCGATTGCCGAGCGAGGAATCGCGCGACCGCCACGGCGAGGGCTGGAACAGTCTGCTCGATCGCCTTGAAAATTTTATCGGTGAATGAATTAACACTCAAACAAAGGAGGACAAAATGACTACGGAAGAAGTAGCTAAGAAAGTGGTGGAGTTAACTCGTAAACAAGCGTGGTATGAAGCGCTCGACACACTGTACGACCAGGAAGTCGTCAGCGTGGAAGCATATAGCATGGGGGGCGGGTCGCCTGAGACGCGCGGAAAAGACGGCGTCCGCGGCAAGATCGATTGGTGGGTCAATGCGATGGAAGTCCACAGCTTCGACGCCCATCGCCCTTTCGTTGGGCATGATCGATTTGTCATTCAATTCGATGCTGACGTTTCCGATAAGAAAACGAAGGAACGAAGGCAATTGTGTGAAGTCGGTGTTTATACAGTGAAGAACGGCAAGATCGTGCGCGAAGAATTCTTGCCGCATGCGGATTGAAGATCAGCCTCCGCAAGCATCTGACGCGTGTTGGTGAGGATGTCCAAATCGTCCCCGCTTCATGTCTGGTGGTTTGAGCTTGCCTGTCACAACATCTCGAAAGTGGGCTGCGGGAAATGCGCGAAGTGGCTCTTGCTCCATTCTAACGAGCTTTCGAAATTTGCTCAGCAGAAAATGCATTAACAATAGGAGGCGAAAATGAAAGTATTAGTCATTACGTTCGGCTGTCTGTTGATTGCGCCGCTTGCATTCGCTCAGCCGGGTTCGACAGATAAAAGACCAGGAACGACTACGACAGAACCGATAAAGGTAATCGGAACGATCACCAGAACGACGACTGAAGAAGGCGCGGCTGCAAGTTATCAGCCTGCCAAAACGCTCGTTGTTCGCGAAGACCAATCGAATAACACCGGTCGTTACGTTCTCAATGGACGTGGTCACATTGTGAACAAGGCTGGGGAACTCGTCCAAACGGCGATCAAACCCGGAACGCGCGTTCGCGTTTATTACGCGGACATGGGCGATTTGCGCATGATTGATCACGTGGTTGTTATCGACTGAGTCAACGAGCAGTCTGGATATCACGATACAGGCCGCAGGATTGCCGCAAATCCTGCGGCCTTCTCCTTGCGTTCAATCGAGTTTGCGAAACAACATTTTCCGTGACATCAAACAATGCATTTGAGCAAATTGCTTCAGTGGATCTTTCGACAGTTGCAAACATTGCAACGGCTTTCACAGTATTGACTGCTGTTGTTTTCGGATTGATTGAGATGCGGCGCGCACGCAAGGACCGAGAAGAACGCGCCGCATTTGTAGCTGTCCAGGCGATTCTAACGCCTGCATGGATGCAATCGATGAGTTTAGTACAAGCCATCCCTGATGGGACAACAGCTTCACAAATCGAGAGCGATCCTCGTCTTTTTCAAGCGGTACAATCCATTGCCTGCATTCTTGAGTCTCTGGGCTACTCAGTCTTTGCCAGGATAGTTCCGTTGAAAGTAGTCGACGAACTGCTGGGCGGCACAGTGCGCGTCGCCTGGCGCAAATTGCGTGGCTACGTCGAATACGAACGTGAGCGTGCGGGTTCGCAAAAAAATTGGGAATGGTTTCAGTGGCTTGCCGAACAGATCGACAGGCATAGCAAAGCCCGAACCAGTCTCACCCTGGGTGCCCACGAGGCTCACCGTGACTGGCAACCATGATTTAGATGTTGCCGTGGTTTCCAAGCGCCGACGCAAGTTTTATGAGGCTTTCTCGAATCTGCGTTCGCGTCCACGCCGCGAAACCGAAAACGAATGCGGGTTTTAGCTTTGTCTTGACGCAAAAAAATGAGAGCGAGGAGGGTCTCACACCGATTTCAAGTGTGATACGTCTGATTGCGGCGAAATCTTCTTCGCGCTTCAGCCATGCGACGATGTTCAGTCCGGCTTCCGGAACCTGCAGAGTGAAATGATCGCCAAGCAATTCGTTAAATTCTTTGATAAAGAAATCGCGCCGCTCGGCATAAATCGTTCGCATTCGTCTGATGTGGCTTAGGAAATAACCCTCGTTGATAAACCGCGCCAGCGTCGCCTGGTCGATGGGAGAGGAATGTTGATCCATTGCGCTCCGAATCTTGATTAAAGAATCGACCAGCGGCTCTGGCGCAACTATGTAGCCGAGACGCAAAGAGGGAAAAAGAATTTTGCTGACCGTGCCTGCGTAAATCACTCGGTCGCAGTTATCGATCCCTTGCAAGGAAGGAAGCGGTGGCCCCTTGAAGCGGAACTCCGCGTCGTAATCGTCCTCGAAGATGAATGCATTGTGAGCGCTCGCAAAACTGAGCAAGTCGGTCCTGCGATCAAAACTCATCGTGATGCCGAGAGGAAATTGGTGTGAGGGTGTTACATAAATGAGCCTTGGCAAGGGTTCTTTGGGCAACCGAGTAATCACGATTCCGTGTTTGTCGAGCGGTTTGGCGATTATCTTAACGTTAGCCAACATAAGAACCCGTCGCGTCTGCTGATAACACGGGTCTTCGATCCATGCGGCTTCGTGAGGATTTAGTACAGCCATTGCGCTAATCAGCATCGCCTGTTGCATCCCCGCGACGATTACGATTTGATCCGCATGGCATCGCACTGCTCTAAAGTCGCACAAATACGCTGCGATGGCTTTCCGCAGGTCGGCGTCGCCGCGATTCGAAGCGTAGCGTAACAGGTTGACTCCTTTCTTTGCCAGCACCTGTGCTCTGAGGCGTTCCCATACGGCCATTGGAAACTCGTCAACTGCAGGAATGCTCGGAACCAGCGAGACGCCCGCCCCTGCACCCGTTGCTCCGAGATCAAACTGATTTCCGACACGGGCATCCGGAATTGCTCTAACGCGATCGGAGACGCGAATGGGACGGTGAATCGGCTGGCCTGTTTCAGGATGATCGGCGGTCAGGAACGTCTCTGGAAGAAGGTTTGCAACGAAGGTCCCGGAGCCGGGCGTTGAGCGGAGATAGCCCTCGGCGTGCAGCTTCGAAAGTGCGAGTCGCACAGTTGATCTCGAGATCCCACGCTCTGTAGCCAGAGCCCGAGAGGAGGGAAGTCGGGATGAGCCTTCGCTGAACTTTCCTGACTTCAACTCCTCCCGAATTTGACGATAAAGCTGTTCGTGAAGCGGCTCCGTAGCCGACCGGTCAAGCTGAATCATCTCGAATGCTATGATCGAACGCCGGCGGCGTTTCTGCGGACGCGGTCTGGTATCAGGCATGCTAACGGCGCGTAGTTTCGCTGCTTAGTTTTCCATCTCCGGTCGCATTCTCAAGAGCCCGAGCTGAGCCCGCTGGAAGGATATCTTTTCTTGCCTGAGCCAGTTGCCGTAAGGCAAAAATTTTTTGAAGTGAAATCGCTGTCAAAAGACTTACGTGCCCCTACCGTGCTGAAACGTTTATGTGATGCCGGCAGAACCACTCATTACTACATATCTCGAAATGCGGTCACAAGATCAGTTACGCCCAAAGCACGGCGAGACGCGATTTCGAGTCCGCGAAAAAACGGAACGTGATTGGCAGTTCAATCGGGACCTTTATTTTCGTGTCGGCGCAGATTGGGAGTGGATTGACAGGCAACCGTGGACCGTTGAACAATGGAAGGAATATGCGACCGCCCATGAGCTGCGGACGTTCGCAGCATACTATGATGATGCGCTTGCCGGATATTACGAACTACGTCGGGATACCGAAGGCGGAGTAGAGATTGCATACTTTGGCTTGCTTCCAGAATTTATCGGTCGCGGCCTGGGCGGCGCCTTGCTCACCAGCGCTATTCAGGAAGGTTGGCGAACCTCGCCCAAGCCGGTACGTGTTTGGGTGCACACCTGCAATCGTGATCATCCACAGGCACTCGCGAATTATCAGGCTCGCGGGCTGGTCGTCTACAAAATCGAAGAAGCTGCTGTGTGAGCACAAGTCTGTAGGAACAAAGCACGATGGCGCAAATCACTGCGCACATTCTTCGAATACCGATGGTTCACCGCGCAATTGCGCCAGAACTTCGCCGGCGAAGTGGAGCGATCCAGTTATCAAAATCGGCTTTGGCTTCGCACCTGCAAGATCGAGCGCGTCCCTGACAGAAGGAGTGATGGAGCAGGGGAGTGATGGAGTAACGGTCGAGAACACCTTTACCAGTTCTTCCGCTGCGGTTGCGCGATCGCTGCGAATTTGCGGGAGAATTACCGAATCAGCGATCGGCACAAGGGTTTCACAGATGCCGCGCAAGTTTTTGTCTGAAAGAACCGCAAGAACGAGCGTCGCTTTCCGATCGCCAAAAACTTCGCGCCACGTTTCCGCGAGAACGCGCGCGGCGCTGGGATTGTGCGCGCCGTCGATAATGGTCCGCTCGTCCCACTTCTGAAAACGTGCGGGCCATTCGATCGCCATGAGACCGCGAGCAATCGCGTTTTCATCGACCTGAATATTCGCGGCTTGAATGGCGGCGACTGCGAGCGCGGCATTTCGTTTTTGATGCTGCCCACGCAAACCAACTGGCGACGCATCGTAAGTTTTATTTACAATTTGCAATGGCGAACCGCATTCGGTAGCTCGCGACCGAATCACCTTTTCAGACTCACGCTGCTGCCGCGCGGAAATCACCGGAATTCCTGGTTTGATGATCCCCGCCTTTTCGCCTGCAATGGAAACTAACGTGTCACCTAACCAGTTTTCGTGATCGAAATCGATCGGGGTTATAACTGAAACATCTGGTCGTACCACATTCGTCGCATCGAGTCTGCCGCCCAGACCTGTTTCAAGAACGGTCACATCAATTTTGGCTTCAAAAAAATGCTTTAATGCGAGGGCCGTGACGATTTCGAAAAATGTAGGGTGCGAATCCCAAGTGACGACCAGATCGTGAATAGTTGCTAAGCCCTCAGTGACCGCCTGCTCCGAAATGAGTCCCCCATTTATGCGAATGCGTTCGCGAAATGTGACGAGGTGAGGAGATATGAATAGACCTGTGCGATATCCTTGCGCCCGGCAGATCGAATCGATCATTGCGCAAACGGAGCCCTTGCCGTTTGTGCCGGCGACGTGAATGACTTTGCAAGGAAGAACGATCCCAATATCGCTCACGGCAGCTTCAAAGGGGATCCTGCTGGACAGTTCGGCGATCAGCCGTCGGATGTTTTCCAAGCCAAGCTTGATCCCGAAACGCTGCAGGCTGTACAACCAGGCAAGCGCCTCTTTGTATGAAATTTTTCGACGAGCCAGGGCCGGAACACTGTGCCGCGACGTACGGGTGTCGCGTTCAGTTGTCTCTGCCAAAGAACCCGATCGAGCCCGGGGCTTCACATTCACGGCGTCATTGAAAATAACCGAGCAATCGACTGATTTCGTCGCGCAGTTTTCTCCGGTGCACGATCACATCAATCAACCCGTGTTCCTTCAGAAACTCGGCGGTCTGAAATCTCTCGGGCAATTCCTGGTGAGTAGTTTCTTTGATGACGCGCGGTCCAGCAAAACCGATCATACTTTTTGGCTCGGCAATAATCACGTCGCCTAACGAAGCGAAGCTGGCCATCACGCCGGCTGTGGTGGGGTTTGTCAGAACAGAGATGTAAGGCAGTTTCTGTTCCGAATGGCGCGACAGCGCGCCGCTGGTTTTTGCCATCTGCATCAGGCTCAACATTCCCTCGTACATCCGCGCGCCGCCGGATGCCGCGACGATAATTACGGCACAGCGCTCCGCGGTGCCGTATTCGATCGTGCGCGTAATTTTCTCGCCGACGACAGAGCCCATCGTAGCTGCGAGAAACCCGAAATCCATTACTGCGATGCCGACCTTATACCCGTTGAGAATGCCATGTCCGCTGATCACCGCGTCAAAGAGTCCTGTGTTCTCATGATATTTTTTAAGCCGATCCGTGTACGTCGCCATTCCCTGAAATCTCAGCACGTCGACTGACTTCAGGTCGGCGTCCATTTCTACAAACGTGTCCGGATCAAGCAGACTGTGGATTCGCTCCATGGCGGGCTGCGCGTGGTGATAATCACAGCGTGGACAGACACGTTGATTCTGCGCGAGCTCAATTTCCGGCACGACCTGCCCGCAGCCTGGGCATTTTTGAAAAACGCCGCGTGGCATCTCCCGCTTTTTGCCTTCAGCTTTGATTGCCGGTTTTTTGAAAATTGCCATGGGTTTACGCACGAGCTGCAGTGGCGGCATGAACCGAGATTGCGCCCGCGCATTTTAGGACCCGCGCGCACTCGCTCAAAGTCGAACCGGTTGTCAGCACATCATCTATTAACAGTATGCGCAAGCCTCGCACGTCCGTGTTTTTCCGTAAACGGAATGCGTTGTGCAAATTCTCCATGCGCTCGGAACGATCGAGGGCGGTTTGAGTAGTGGTGTAGCGAATCCGTTGGAGCACCTGACCGCAAGGCGTCGGAGTCTCCGCAGTGAGCAGTTCCGCAAGCAGGCTGGCTTGGTTGAAACCGCGTTCGCGTTGTCGCGCAGGATGTAATGGAACAGGCACAACAAGATCAAAAGAAACGTCGCGGATCCGTTCATCATGCAGCGCAGCACGAAGCCACTGGGCAATAATATGACGGAGATGGATCTGTCGACCGTATTTGAATTCGTGGATGATTTCGCGAACGATTCCGCGTCCACGATATGCAGCAACCGCGTTGTCGAAGTAGACCGTACGATGCGCACAGTTTGCACAGGTAAACACCGTGGTGATCGATCCTTCAAACGGTTCTGAGCAGGTGTCGCAAAATGGTGGCACTATGCGGACGATTTTTGCTTCGCACAGATCGCAAAGATACTCGCCTGCTGGAATATTCTTCCCGCAGATAGCGCATGCCGGCGGATAAAGCAGCGATACCGCTGCCTGGAACAGCTCAGACTTGTGAAGCGCGATCATGTTTTAACCAGAGCCGCATTACTATCCATGTTATTGCGCCCAGGCACAGCGGTACGATTCCTACCAAAAGATTTTTCCCAATCCAGGGGAGGGCGACAGCGTACCTGCGTGCCAATAAACTGAACGTGCCGCTTGCGAAAATCCATCCAGCATGGAGACCGATCGGCAGCCATAGTGAATTTGTGAGGAAACGCGCATCAGCGAGAATGCAACCGATCATAAATAATGTGGCAAATGCGAATAAGATTGTCTTCGGCTCTCCTAATCCGGCGAACGCATGGGCAATCGATTGAAAACCAGAAGACCATGTCACAATCGTGGCGACGCGGTCTGGCCCTTTCAAAAAGTGCACCACTGCGAACAGGCTGGAGACTGCGATAATTGGCAGAAATTTCCGACCTGTCCTGAGTAAGAGGCCCAAAACAATTCCGCGGAAGAATGTCTCTTCGATCAACGGTACGCAGATCGCTGCCACGATGATCTTCCCAATTCGCGGCCACATCAGCACGTGGCGAAATGAGTAAACGTGAAATTGAATGAAGAGATAGCCGGAAATGATCAGGGGAATGGTGGAGAGCAAAACGCCAGCCCAAAGATCACGTATCCAACGTGGATTCGGCACAATGCCCAGATCATTCAATCGCCGAATGTTGCTGAGGCACAGCAGCGGCCAAAGCAAGACCACTGCTGCCACGAGAACGGCGCGATCAAAAAAAGTGTCGAAGTCGTATCTGGCCAAAGAAGAAAATATGCCGTGTGCTGCAAGCAACTGAGCCGACCAGAAGAGCAAAGGGGCAAGGAGCGCCGCCAGAATGACGATCGCAATAAAATAGGTCGCCAATCTGGCTGCGTCTTTCACCTTCGTGAGGAATTTGAACCTGCTGTCTATGGTTCCAGCGCGTCGAAACCCGCTGAATCATGCCCAGCGGACAACATCTCGGCTGAGCACACAAGCAAAATGCTTATGTTCGGGAGGGCTACTGATGTAGTGTTTTAACCCGATGCCGATTCAGCATGTATGGACTGAAAGGAACCAAGACCGAAGCAAACGCGAGGTGCGCGCCACAAAATTCGGCGGAGTGTGGCGGTTCCAGGCAAAAACGGCTGGAGATCCCGACTGGATGTATTACCAGCAACCGTTGTTGGAGGATTTGCTGTCCCTGAAAGAAATCCTGGTTCGAAAATATCAGCGGCGTCGCGCTTCAGCGGAAGACGTGGCGTCTATCGACAAGTTGATTGCTGACCGAAGTGAGTTGGACAGTCCGCGTCAGCGTCCTGGGCATGGCCGTGATGGTCGCCTTGATTGACGTGATTAGACGCGTTCAGGAACAGAGGTTGAAACAAAGCCACACGATAGGCTCTGCGGTATGTATAATAAAGCTAAAGCGTTGATTCACATACAGATTGATATTATTATTACTTGTATATTATAAGAAGTATGTTACGCTCCATTTGCTAAAATTTGCCGTCGTAATGGTCAGCAACGATCAAATATGACGGAGAAATTGCGGCTTGATCAGCTCCTCGTCGGGAGAGGATTCTTCCCGAGCCGTGAGCAAGCGCGGCGCGCGGTACTCGCCGGCGAGGTGAAGCTTGGCACCCGGATCGCAGCCAAGCCGTCCGAGCTTGTCGACATGCAAACCGCCGTCGCCGTGAAACCGGCACGAAAGTACGTAGGCCGTGGGGGGCTGAAGCTGGAACCGGCGCTCGATTATTTTCATGTTGATGTCTTTGGGAAAACTGCGCTGGACATCGGAGCGTCAACCGGCGGCTTTACGGATTGCCTGTTACAGCGCGGCGCCAAAAAGGTTTATGCGACGGATGTCGGTTATGGGCAACTCGACTGGAAACTTCGCAACGATTCCCGGGTAGTTGTTCTTGAAAAACTCAACGCGCGGTTCCTGACACGCGAGCATGTTTCCGACCTTGTCGAGCTTTGCGTAATCGATGTTTCGTTTATTTCTCTGACGCTGCTCCTGCCGAATGCATTTGGTCTATTGAAACCAGATGGCGTCGTTCTTGCCCTCATCAAACCTCAGTTTGAGCTGCAACGCTCGGACGTAGGCAAAGGTGGAATTGTGCGCGATCCTCGCTTGCATGTGAAGGCACAAGACAAGATCGTCGCGTTCGTGAATGATCTGAGCCATGTTGTGGCTGGTACCGTGCCTGCCGCTGTCAAAGGCTCCGACGGAAATCAGGAATTCTTTGTATGCATACGAAAACGATCGGTTTAATCGCGCACACCGGAAAACGCGGCGTGGCGGAGCTGATCAACTCCATTGCCGAGGAATTTAAGCGGTTCTCAATCTCGATTCTGTTTGAAAAGGAAACTGCCCGTGTGGCTGGAAAGCAATCGGGACGTCCGGTGGCGGAGCTGGTCTCTATGACGGACCTGTTAGTTGTAGCCGGTGGCGATGGCTCAATTCTGCGCGTGGTCGGTCAACTTGGCGAGACGATCAAGCCAATCTTTGGAATCAACGTTGGGTCGCTTGGTTTCCTGACCTGCGCGAGCTCCTCGAACTATCGCGAAGCTGTCGAATGCATCGCAAAGGATCGGATCAACTTCAGTCACAGGGCGCTGCTCGAAGCGAGAGTTGCCCTCGGCGATAAAAGAACGAACAAAATGCTAGCGTTAAACGATGCGGTGCTAAGCCGGGGCGAACTTTCGCGGTTGGTCATGTTGCGCACGCGCGTGAATGGCGAATCGCTGACTGAGTTCAACGCCGACGGGCTTATTGTCGCAACGCCCACAGGATCCACCGCTTATTCACTGTCCGCAGGCGGACCGATTCTGGATCCGGAGTCCGGCGTGTTCGTGATCACGCCGATTTGCCCCCACGTCCTCACGAATCGATCGATCATCGTTGCGGACAAATCGATCATTGAAATCGAAGCGAGCGATCCTGACTATCCAGTTTATTTGACGCTGGATGGCCGCAGACCAATACATGTTGAACGTGAATCGATCATCACCATCCGTAAGTCGAAGAGAACACTTCCCCTGGCTTCATTACCCGATGCGTCATTCTTCAGCGTGGTACGCCAGAAGCTTAAATGGAGCGGAAGCAACGTCTAGGTCGATGTCGGACATGGCCACTTTCAGTAAATGCGCTGTAACGGTTGACCAGGCCTGACAGGACATGTTATCACCAGCCTGTGAGGCAGTTAACCTTGGCTCGTTAGGTGGTGATGGCCTGTTGACGATCATGAAATCGATCCTCTCTGATGATCCGGTCAGTAATCGGCAACCAACCAGCCACGAAAAGAAGACAGGGCTGCCTTGGGATGCATCGTACCATGACGAACCTGCACCATGGGATATCGGTCGCCCGCAGCCCGCAATCGTGCGTTTAGCCTCTAAAGGCGCATTCGCTGGAGCCGTGCTTGACGCCGGGAGTGGGACCGGCGAGAACGCTCTCCACCTCGCGTCACTGGGATTGTCGGTTCTGGGTGTTGACGTAGCTCAAACGGCACTGTCGATTGCTCGACAGAAGGCGCACGACCGTGGGATCAAGGCTGAATTCATTTTAGCTGATGCGTTCCAGTTGCATAGGTTGGGGCGGAAATTCGACGCGGTGCTGGATTCCGGACTATTCCACACCTTTGATGGCAAGGAACGAACACGATACGCGGCGACTCTAGCATCTGTGACTGAGCACCGGGGGACCTTGTACGTATTGTGTTTCAGTGACGAAGGTCACGACATTGGCCCGCATCCTATCAGTCAGCAAGAACTGAGAGCGGCATTTAATTCCACCAATGGGTGGAATATCGCCGTAATCGAGCCGGACCGGCTTCAGACCAGATTCCACCAGCACGGCGCACCGGCCTGGCTGACCACAATCGAACGGATCTAAATTGCCCGGGCACGATAAATCGAATTTGATGCATCAATTGCGTGACTCCGTTTTTATCGGATCATTGCAACGAAAGGCAGATGAGATTAAACAAATACTTCAATCTTTGTTTCGTTAGGTAACAAGTCCTTGGAAATTAGATTCACATGAAGATACCAATATTTGTCTCTTGTCCGACCTCCTTAAACCCGGAGCAAGAAAGCTCGCGTCGTGGATTGATGCGGTTCCTCGATGAATTCAATCTGGAGCCGCGTGCGCTTGGACGGTCCGACTATCCTGCGGAGTTTCCACTACGTGAGGTCCTGGTGATCGCTAAGCATTGTGCGGGAGGCATTATTCTCGGCTTTGAGCAGTTTCATGCAACCGCAGGAACATGGAAACGAGGTCTTGGGAAAGCCAAAGGGGAAAAACGACTTGGCAAACGGGAAACAATCGCGTGGCCTACTTCGTGGAATAACCTGGAAGCAGGAATCTTGTTTGGCCTGAATTTACCTCTGCTGATTTTCAAGGAACCAACGATTTCAGGTGGCGTTTTCGACAACGGAGTCACTGATGTCTTCATTCATCCAATACCCAAAGGCAGAATAAGTATGTCGGACCACGAAAGCCTGAAAGAAGTCTTTCTTAAGTGGTATGGACGCGTGTCCGCCTTCTACTATGGCACCGATGCCTGACGCGCCTCATTTTTCGACGTTTTGCTTTGCGGAATTCCTAAGCTTCAACTTGCAGTCTCCCTCTCGTTAGGTTTTGATAGAACAGGAGGCGTGAGCTAGACGATTGGGAGCCGCTATGAAAAAGATTATCCTGCCTATTGCGATTGCTACCTGTGTATAACCGCCCAATTCGCGCTAGCCGCTCCCCCTCCCAACGTAAAGGAAATCATGTCCAAAACCTTCTCGGACAATCCCGGCAAAGAAGGTCTCGTCCTCACGGTCACTTACCCGCCTGGCGGCGCTGACCAAATCCATCGACACGACGCGCACGCCTTCGTTTACGTGCTCGAGGGTTCGGTCGTAATGCAATTGCGAGGCGCCGAGCCTGTCACGCTCAAAGCCGGCGATACATTTTATGAAGGCCCGAACGACGTTCACGTCGTTGGCCGCAATGCGAGCGATCGCAAATCGGCGAAGTTCGTCGTGTTCCTGGTGAAAAAACAGGGTGTTCCGGCGTTGATTCCGGTGAAGTAAAGCAGCTAGCCTTTTGATCGCCCTCCATGAGTACCACACGAGAATAGCATGAAAATCGTCGTCATTGGCGGAAGCGGACTAATCGGGAGAAAGGCTGTCACGCGCCTTCGTGAGCAGGGCCATGAGGTGCTGGCCGCATCCCCTTCATCGGGGGTCAACACCATCACCGGCGATGGACTGGCGAAAGCACTTGCTAACGCTCAGCTCGTAATCGATGTCGCGAATGCACCCTCTTGGGAAGACAAGGCCGTTCTCGAATTTTTTGAGACGTCAGGTCACAACCTCCTGGCGGCGGAAGGAGCTGCGGGCGTCGGTCATCATGTGGCGTTGTCCGTGGTTGGCACGGACCGCCTGCTGGCGAGTGGTTATTTTCGTGCAAAGATGGCGCAGGAAAATCTGATCAAGGCTTTCTCGATTCCCTATACGATTGTCCGGGCCACGCAGTTTTTCGAGTTCGTCAGCGCGATCGCCCAATTGGCGACACAAGGGCAGACTGTTCGGGTCCCACCGGTTCTGATGCAACCTATCGCCGCGGACGACGTCGCTGCTGCCATGGCTGAGGCTGCCTTGGCAAAGCCATTGAATGGTACAGTCGAACTGGCAGGCCCCGAACCAATCCGTCAAGACGAGTTCGTCCGGAAATTCCTGAGCAAGACCGGGGACACACGTACGGTGATTGCGGATCCTAAGGCCCTTTATTATGGATTAACGGTGAACGACCAAAGCCTCATGCCCAGTGATCGCCCGCGCCTCGGCTCGCTGCATTTCTTGGATTGGCTCAACCGCAACGCCTAGTCGATTTGGTCACATACAGTTTTTTTTTGAACCTTTTGAAGTATCGCAATGATCGTTTATCCGCCTGCGTTGCCGTGACCGGGAATAGTTTAGTTGCGCCCGCAGAGGAGTCGAGCGCCTATCGAGCTTGAATGTAACTGCGTTTACACAGAAATCCGGCAGTGGACATACTGCCCTCAGCAGAAGAGAGTGATCTCGAAAATCAAGCTAAGGAAATACGTCATGTTCGCTGTCATTCGTCACTATCATTTTAATCCGAAGGACGGTGCAGAGATCGACCGCCGGATACGCGAGGAGTTCGTGCCAATCGTTAGGAAAGCGAAAGGATTTGTGCGCTATTATTGGCTTGATACTGGTAAAGGAGAGGGGGCATCCATCGGCATTTTCAGGGACAACGCTGGTGCTGATGAGTCAGTGCATCTGGCTGCGGACTACGTTCGGGAGCATCTGTCCAAACTTCTAACTCAAAAACCTGAGATTATCGAAGGGCCGATCAAGGCTCACGATTGAGCAATGAAACCCTCAGCCCAACGGCGCGTCATTGCCGTCATGTTATTACTGTCCGCGAGCATCGCTACTGAGGCGATGTCATACTCGTTTATTTCCAAGGTAAGCGGGCGATTGGGAGGACCGATCCGTTTCGAATTCTACCGTGATTCGCCCAAACATCCGAAGACCGATATTCAGTCATTCACCGTTTCTATGCGGACTGCCGATGACCGGTGGAAGGCGATGTGGTCCATCTTGAACGGCCGTGGTCTGACACAGCCGATCGAGTACGGAATTACGCCTTCTGGTTTTACCACGATGATTCAACCGCAGAAGCTCATTCCGGGTCGCGTTTACTCCGGGTTCGCTACTGATGGACAAGGAGGCTCATCTCGCGTGACTTTCGGATTCGATAAAGACGGAAGAATGACCTTCCCGGATTCATTCGATCAATGAGTGGCGAATGAAAGCCAAAGTAATTGAAGAACCAACGGCCCAGTCGACTCTCGTTCACATATAATTCTTCACGGAAATTGCGGCGCTTCTCTCCGCACCCGGCTTGACCTTCCAGAGTGCTTTAGGAGACTGCGTTCATGCAGACGCGGCTGCGGTGTAACTCTTGCCTATCTCTGGGCGTCGGCACCGTGCTCGCGCTAGCAGGGATCGTCGCGGCAGGGACAGCGGACGGAGATTATCGGGTGGAAGGAGAGTGCGAGCCGATCGCAATTCTTTTGGAATTTTTTGATGCAGTGACTCTGCCCGCGCTACCTATGGGTTGGTCTAGCGCGACATGGGTGACCTCCAATTCTCGGGGGCCTATGCCAGCAGCTGATACGTGTCATTTGCAAAACTGGATTCGACGTGACATATAGTTTTACGGACGTTTTCAGGGGCAATTTCGCTTAATGGAGACTCTCCTGTGCCGTTTAACTAAACGCGACTGACCTTTATCTCTTGACGCCTAATGCTGTTGTCCAATATATCCTGCCGCATTGAATACGCGGATCGAAGCGCACTGACTTCGGTGTGGCTCGCTGAGAAAGGGATTCTGGGTTCGATACGAGCTTCTTTTTTAATTCAACATAGAAAGAAATTCATATGAAAAAATCACTAAGGTCATTCCTGGTCATCATCATCATCCTCTTGGCTGCCACGTCCTATGCACCCGCTCAAGACAATTCCGCGATCGAAACCAAGCTTAAGCAGATGGAAGACGCGTGGGAGAAGGCGTTCATGAATAAGGATCAGGCGGCCGTGGGAAATATGGTGGCCGACGATTATGCCGGCATTAATTCCAAAGGAGAACATCAGAACAAAACCCAACTACTCGACGAGATCAAAACCAGCACCGACACTTTGACTGCGTCAACCAACGACAGCATGGAAGTCCACGTCTATGGGCCGAGCGTGGCAACGGTGGTCGGCACATCGACGGAAAAAGGCAAAGACAAGGACGGGAAACAATTTAGTCGCTCGTTCGGCTGGGTTGATACGTGGATGGAGCGCAACGGAAAATGGGAGTGCATCGGAGAAGCAGTCATGCAGCTTAAGAAGAAGTAATTAGCATTCCGGTGAGGCAGTATCTGCCATTCCTCCCTGCCTTTTCGATACCACAAATAGTTTCACCGAGTTTTCGGAGAGGGGATTCCCCGGAATCGCTCCTGGCGTCCTGCGTTGCTTTCCTGGTAAACTTCCTCTATGGAGGCAGAACTGGCTCGAATGACACTAATTAATTCTCGTTAGGTCTCGCGCAGGCCCACACACTTCAGAGGAACTCATGTTTGACCACGTCAAGTTCGGAGTCACCGACTATGCTGCCAGCAAAGCATTCTTCCTCAAAGCACTCGAACCGCTCGGCGCAGCTGTTATCTCGGAGGGGCCACCGACCTACGGTGTCGAGCTTAGCCTAAGGAGTAAGGCTTCATTGTGCCTGTACCAAACTGAGGAGAAGCCTGCGCATCTTCATCTGGCATTTACGGCCGAGAATCACCAGCAAGTCGAAGCTTTCTATCGCGCGGCTCTGGAGGCCGGTGGCAAAGACAATGGCACCCCTGGTCTGTGCCCGGAGTACCATGCGAACTACTATGCAGCTTTCGTCATTGGACCGGACGGGCACAACATCGAAGTGGTTTACCACGGATCCGGGGCCTAACCTCGGCAAGGGGGTGGTAAGCTAAACGTAAGATCTTATGAGACCCCGCCAGTCTTGGATGCTGAGAGTTGGCGCGTCAGCCAAAAAGAAAATAGCAGTGGCGCCAGCGCGACAGTTGGCAGTATCTGTGGCGCTGGACAACCGGTTGTGCGACCGCTGTTGAACTAGGTTGGACAGTGGCCAGTGCTACAACACGCCGTCCACTCCGCGATTGACAAGCATCATAGGGCTTCATCGATTGGTTGGATGCAACTACGGGCGGGGTCGCGGCGTTGGGCGAGGTCGGGGGGTAGGTATAAGTCTTGGCGTGGGTGTTGGCGTCGGAGACGGGGTAGGGGTCGGGGAGGGAGGAGGCGGTTTGCCCTCTTGCACCTCAAAAGAACCGATGTCGATTCTACCGTTCACTACCCGGTTAAATCCAATCCCGCGTTGATCATAGAAAGGCGGCGGCGTAAAACTCGGGTCACCAGCGTCGATAGCCGGGCTCTGGGGATCCGGTCGGTGGGTTTGCGTAGGACCGCCGTTGTCCTGAAGCGGGCCCAGAATTGGGTTCGTGTTGATTTGGTCTCCTGGACCGCTCAAATAACCACCGCCATCATCGCTGCTCAGGTTGTAACCAAGCGAGGTAATTGTTCCGCCATCATTGAAGATGTTTTCGCCGAGGTCGCCGGCGTTTAAAATGCTATTTGCTATCTCCAGTGGCACCGCATTGTTACAGATTGCACCACCGTTAGCACCCGAATTACCGCTGATTGTGCTGTTGGCAATCTGAAGGGAACCGCTATTGCCGATTCCGCCTCCACATCCAGGCGCTTGGTCGATAGTCAGCGCCGAATTGCCGCTAATAGTGCTGTTGCTGATCGTCAGTGTTCCGCCGTTGGAAATGCCACCGCCAAAACCGGGCCCATATTGAGGGCCCGGAGAGCCCCCGCCTGAAAGGTTGCCACTAATCGTGCTGCTAGTGATTATCGCAACGCCTCCATTGGAAATTCCGCCACCGGGGCCGCCAACTGAGTTGCCGTCTATCGTGCTGTTGGTGATCTCAAGCGTTCCTGAGCTGTAGATGCCACCGCCGTCTGTTTGACCTTTCCCAGAAAGGTTGTCGCTAATGACACTATTATTGATGATTAACGTCCCAGTATTGAAGATGCCAGCGCCGCTCCCTTGATACTCCAACACATTACCCCCAACGCTGCTGTTATTGATTGTCAGTGTTCCGCCGTTCACAATGCCAGCCCCGAAGTCCAGCCCACTATTCCCTGCCACAGCGCAATTGTTGATTGTTAAGGTCGCTTGGTCGTTCTGAATTCCACAGCCGGAAAAGTATAAGCTTGGCCCGATCGTGAGCCCCTCAATTGTCACGATGGGACTCGCCGTCACATGGAAGATTCGGAAGGTGTTTTGGAAGTTGTCTACACCCACGGCGAGTTGATCCGAACCGGGGCCGGTAATTGTGATGCTTTTATCGATTACAAGCTCGCCGCTGGTCAACGCGATGGTCTGCCCTTTGAGCGATACGTCAAAATTTATCGTGTCCCCGTCGTTAGCGTCGGCCAGCGCCTGACGCAATGAGCCTGGGCCGCTGTCGCCTGTGTTGGTTACGGTAATGGTGTCCGCATCTGCCGGAATTATTGCGCATAGCAGCAGCACGCCAATCGCAAAAGTTGTGGCTCGCCTCATTGCTTTGTTCGGCTCAAAGCCCATTTAGAAGGAATTAGGCTGCAACTTGCAAGCTATTTCCGCCGCCATGGAGGGAGTTTGGCAGAAAACACTGCAGAACGTCAATTGCGATTCAGAACGAAATGGTCTTTGTATGACATATAGACTGTAGTGTTCCACTGCCGGGCAGTAGGTGTATTGACTGTGGTAATGGCGGCCCAAGTGTCCGTAACAGGATTGTATCTCCCGCCAGTGTTCAAACTGTTGCCATCAGATCCGCCCCAGACCATCATTTCAGGCCGGTCCACACAGCCGTGTGCTCGCCTCGGGCTTCCGGCACGGTCGTGATGCTGGTTGAAGTCCACGTGTCATCGATGCAGCCAGCAGAGGGACTCGGTATTGCGGTAAGCCTGTAGTTAGCGTTTTCCGGTTGCATTACGCAGACGGAAGCGATTGCGACAGCAAACGCTACTGCGAGGAGAAGAGTACGCATAGATCTAACGGGAATTAGACGGCAATTGTCGTCTATTTTTGCCTCTATAGAGGGAAGTGTGCGAGAAAAGACGGCAAAACGTCAATCCGCGATTTCTTTCTTCTGAATCGCGGCGCGAAAAGAACAGCATGGTTGTAGTGCGCACACTACAAACGGTGGCGAGCTTTTATATGACATATAGTGTTTTCGGTTTTTTTCTTCGAAGACCGTCTGCGCCTGTTGCTAATCAGAGCAGATTTGCGCGATTGGCTGTCTTTGAGCCTTGTTGACAGCTCCCTCTTCGAAGATCGCGCAGAGTCCTTATTTGTAATAGACGAGACGAAACCCGTTCTCGTTAGCAAACTGCTCGATTTTTGCCTTGCGGTCTTCTTCGTCTAGTGGCCAGACGCGTTTCAACTCATCTCATAGACGGCGCAGTGGCCATACTCATTCGCGTGCAGTTGCAATTCGCGTCTGATTAGCCCGGCGAGAATTTTCATGAGAGCGTGAGTTTCGCGCGAGGCGGTTCATTATCGAAGATTGCGCAGAATCCGTGGCTATAGTGGCGAAGTCGCCAGCCGTGCTTTCGTGCGAATGACGCGATTTGGCTCCGGCGGTTTTCTGAGTCTGGCCAAACCGACGTCAGTTCCGGTTCATACACCGCGCAGTGATTAGCAGTCTTTAATTCCTTGGCAATTCGGGTCGCGAGTACTTTCATAACGCGCCAAAATTCAAATGTATTAAAGTAGGTTGTTAAGCTTCGGCTAGACATCCAAGCGATTAGAATGCCAAAAAAAGTAATCGACTAATTATTTACATAAGCCCTTGAATTTAGCGATGTTCCTGGGGGAAATGCCTCTAAACGGAGGCTTCTGTGACAGCACCACATGACACAAGTTTAGTGTCGTCCGAGACAAATTGGCGTAGGTCACCAGTTCAAGTTGCGCGCGCGATTTCTCACCAGTGCGATTAAATTTGGCCGAAACGGCAGGGTGAACAAAACTGCACTGGTCCGTGCGCATTAAATGTTACACATAGTTTTTACGGAATTTCGTGTGCGCAGTTGACGCATCAAAAGATGATTGCGGGCTGTTACGGCTCACATCATTCTGCGATTGAATTGCGCGGGGGCGTCAACGACAATTCCTGTCATGAAAAAGTCGATTATTTTTGTTTCGGCGCTCTCTGTAGTGGTTATGGCACTGGTTTCTTGCGCGAGCAATTCCGGGGGAGATCCTTTCCGGGCTGGCACTGACAAAAGGACGCCCGACGTGATTACGCCGCAAGCGCAGGCGCCGCCGGATCACATCAGTGGTGGAATGTAACCCATATCTCGCGCAGGCTTTAACTGACGTATAGTTTTTTACGGAAATTTTTTGCGCCGAGTTTTCCCGAGGTTAACCTTGCCACCCATTATGAAAAAACTCCTAATCTTAACATGCACTGTGGCAGTTTCGGTTTGTTTCAGTGAGGTCGTTCGCGCCCAGAGCGACGCGCCTTACTCCGAAGGTCCGGTCTGGAACGTCACGATGGTGAAAACCAAGTACGGAATGACTGATGATTACCTCAAGGCAATTGCCAAAACCTTCAAGGGAGCAAGTGAAGAAGCAAAGAAAGAGGGCCTCATCGTCGACTACAAGATCCTGCTAGGTAACGCTTCATCTCCGCAAGATTATGACATCCTGTTGATGACCGCGTACAAAAACATGGCTGCTCTCGACAATGCACGCGAGAAGTTCGACCCAATCGGCCGTAAGCTCCAAGGATCACCAGATCAACAACGCGACGCGGCAGTCAAACGAGGCGACTTTCGGGAAATCCTTGGCGCCAAACTGATGCGCGAAATCACGCTGAAGTAATTTTCTCAAACCGCCCCTAACCGAGCGGCCAAGATGAAATAAACTCTGGCGTGCGATACGGTGCATTGGTGGAGCTTTAGCTGACATATAGTTTTTTTATCGATGTTTAGGGTACGGGATAGTTCCCCGGAACCGCGGTTGACGTTCTGCAGCATTGGCAAATTGCCAGTGAAGAGCGAGGAATAGCCCTGACCAAATGGCACCACAGCCAAAACGGCGATCGGAAGGTTGGCGTGGCGCTCAGTGGTTGGCAACGCTTGGAGCGACTCTTCGCGCACCTTGAAAATCGCACACTTGTCGTTCATCGCGTTCAGCGCCTTCCCTTCATTCCGCGCTTCTCGCCGGACTGGATGCGCTGGAAACAGACGCCGAGCGAGAGAAACGCCCACACGAGGGGAACACGTAAGGCGACATTTTCCTTGCGAAACCTAGCACGATGTTCTGCCAATCAGACCGTGTTCTACGCGCGGCAGGCACTGCATATGCGAGCGCGTTCCCTAAGGCCGGAGAAGGCGGTTTGCTACCGAGGTTTCGCGCTAGGCGTTTGGGGAAACTCTAGCGCGTTGCGCTACGAAACGTGCATTTATCGACGATTCGTGCTTGCGGCGATTGGGCTTGACTGTGAGGTGCCGTTTTTTCAATGCTCTGCAGCGACCATCTGAAACTATAAAGCCATGAACAAATACATATTGTCATTATTCGGCGCCATTCTCGCGATGGCGTTCATCGCTTCTTGCACGGACCAAGGAACCACCACAACCAACTCAACACCGGCTCCACAGAGGAGTGTAAGGAGTGGTAGTCACGAGGTATCGGCATCATATGACCGTGGGGCAACACATAACGCGCCGCCGGGTCCAGGCGACCGTTGAAAATCGGCTGACCGCAGACGCCGAAACGGGCAGACCGGGTTGACCTAGCGACAGTTGGCCTAGGGCGTGGCTTGGTCCCTTTTCTTCGCTTACGGCTCAGGTTAAACGGGTTTGTCGCGAGACGGTGCAGGGCGTCAACCGCAGCCGCTCATTCAAAAAATCCTCCTGAGCTGACGTGGCGACTAAGTGTGCTCGAAACGGCACCAATACCATGCGGTTTATATGACATATAGTTTTTCACCGAAATTTGGGGCACGCGCCTTTGGTCCCAAGGATCGCGCCAACGATCCGGATTCTAATTACGTGTTGTAAGCGCAGCGCGAGTCCGCTAAAACCCTCCGCATGTCGAAGGTCGTCGTTGGTTTGATCGCCGGTGTGATATTTGGCGCTATCGATGTCGGTTTGATGCTGCCGATGTCTTTTCCCGACAAGACAGCGGCTCTCCTTGGTGCATTCACCAGCCGATTCGCAATCGGCTTCGTCATTGGTTGCGTGCAATTGCCGTCTTCGCCCGGCTGGTTAGTCGGGTTGCTGTTCGGGTTACTGATCAGTCTTCCGGAAGCCATTATCACCCACAAGTATATTCCCATTCTCGTGCTGGGTGGCATTGGCGGCCTCGTCATAGGCGGGCTAATTCACGGTTGGAGAGTCCACACCTAGCCAGTGATTTTGCCTGACATATAGTTTTTGACGGAAATTTCGCGCTGAATTTCCTTATGCTCGGGAGGTGTTGATGAGTTGGCGAGGCAAAATGAATCTGCTCTTGTCGCGCTTTCTGAGTTGCTAGGCCAGCGGCACCGAACATAACGCCAAAGATCGCCACGAAAAAAATCACGGCGCAGATCGCGAGCGACGCTAAGGTCGAGAGCAAGAGTATAAGGCCGCGCTGCACCTGATTCGTGCACATAGCAACGACTGCACATATCATCGCAATACCAAACAACGTGAACCCAAGCCCGAAAATCCAAAAAGTGCAGAAGCCAATTGCAACGCAAATCCAACCTGCGGTTACCGCGGACGATTTTGGCACTGGTGGAGCGACTGGCAGGGGTGGGGGATTCATCCTTTGCGCTTGGTTTTACTGCTGATTGGGTTAGCGCGTCAATGACAGACCTGCTTTACAAGACATATAGTTTTTTTGCGGAAATTTTTGGGCAAAGGATTGTGCTCCGGAATCGCGGTTGACCTGTTGCACTGTTTCGCAGCAAGTTGCCTTTATGCAGCGCGACCTGTTATGCAGGGGGACGAACGGCTTCCTTTTCTGGTGTCTTCCGTGGTTTGTCTTCGCTCTTGGCTGGGCGGTTTCGCCCCTTTGGAGAACGTTTTTGTGGACTGCCTCCCTGGGCTTCATGGGGACACTATGCCTGGTCAATGCTTCCCGATGCGGTCGCGTACACTGCTATTTCACAGGCCCGCTTTTCGTCTTTGGTGCTGTTGCTTCCCTTGGATACGGTCTTGGACTTTTACCTTTTGGAGCGTCTGGATGGAAATGGATTTGCACCGTAACAGTTATTGGCGGCATCGCCCTCGCCTGCATTCCAGAAGTTATTCTCGGCCGCTACCGCCGAAATGGATCAGACGCGGCCTAATCGCCGAATCGCGCGGTTTTTGTACGACATATAGTTTTTTACGGCAGTTTTTTGCGGACTGGGATTTTTTCAGGAATCGCGATTGACGGCCTGCAACGTTTTTGGTCAGAGTACCTCTATGGAGGCAGAGATAGGTCGCAAGAAGCGGTCCGCTTCTGATTAGGCGATGCAACGCACCTGCGCTCAACGAACCAATCACCGGCACAAAAAGACAGGAAACAATAATGAAAGCGACAATTTCAACACGACTCTACCTCAAAGGGTCAATCGCGTGCGCGCTCGTGATGCTCGCACTCGGTACCAGTCGTGCAATCGCAGCCGACGCTTCGGTCACGGCCATCGACATCCTGCTGGAGCCGGATGACACGATGGTCCAGCACGCAACCGCCACCAATGAGCGTCTGCGCAAGGTCTTTCCGAAGGGTTTCGCGCTCGACGCCGAGCACCGTCCCCACATTACTTTGGTGCAGCGTTTCGTCCTCACCGAGAACCTGGACAAAGTTTTTGCCGCCGTCGGCAAAGTCTTCGCCAGAGCCAATGTGACCGGCCTGAAATTGGAAGCTTTCAAATACTACTACATACCGGACAAGGACCTTGGCCTCTCGGGCATTGTCATCAAACCGACTCCTGAATTGCTCAAGCTGGAACAAGAGGTGATTGACGCAGTGACCCCGTTCGCGGTGAAAACCGGAACCTCAACCGCGTTCGTCACTGGGAGTGACCCCAAGGTCCTCCCGGCCTTGATCACCTACGTTTCAGACTTTGTGCCGAAGCATTCCGGCGAGAATTATCATCCCCACGTCACCACCGGCCTGGCCACGCGGGAATACCTCGACAAGATGCTCAAGGAACCGTTCAAGATGTTCACCTTCTCCCCAATCGGCGCGGCCGTTTACCACATCGGCCACTTCGGCACGGCGGCGAAGAAACTCAAAGAATGGGATTTGAAGCCTTAGCGACACTGCTAACTTTGCCTGACCTATAGTTCTTTACGGAATTTTTTGGGGCAGGGGATTATGCTCCGGAATCGCCGTTGACCTCCGGCAGTGTTTTCCGGCAAACTGCCTGTGTGGCGGCAGAAACAGATGACAATTTGCTGTCTAAATCTAGTTCGGCAAACTAGAGCAACCGGCGATGACTTGCCAAGTGCAACAACTCTCGGAGTGCCTACAGCACCTAGAAGCAGTTGGGAACTGGATCTTCTGTCAGTGGTGGAATCGGCGCTGTGACTCCGCTGAAGTTGTGTTCGCCTGGCTGCGCACCCACACGCAAAAGGACAAGGTTCCGTATACCGTAGTTGCACTTGTCGAGGGGATTCCTGTGGGCAGCTGCTCCGTCATCCAGAACGACTGTGTGCACCGACCGCAGTATTCACCATGGGTAGCTGCGGTGTTTGTTAAGCCGGAGATGCGCCACCGTGGCATTGCTTCGGCCATGCTCCAGGAGGCGGCAGCCATCGCCAGAAGGGCCGGCGTGAAAGGCTTGTATATCGATTGCCTCGGCGCAACCGCGCCGGTTTACGAAAAGAACGGCTGGAAGGTCTACGAGCGGGAAGTTGGGGACAAAGACTCGATCGTTATGCTTCGTCCGATAAAATAATGATACTGAAGATGAACCGCAGAGCCGAACGAAGGACTACAAGATATCGATTTCTTATGACATATAGTTTTTTACTGAATTTTTACGGCCACGGCTTTGCCCAGAATCACGGTTGACCTATTGCAGCGTGTTCCGGCAAACTGCCTCTATGGAAACAGAAATAGACGGCAATTAGGCGTTATTCACGCTTGTGAGCATTCGCAACGATCCAAGTGTCTTTGCGTTCTACAACGCCGCGTCGGCATACTGTCGCATTCTTGAAGATCGGCCGAGTGCGGATGACGCTTGGGGCACGCAAATTCTTCATGCGCTCTCCCAGCTGTACGCGCGTGGGCACACGCTCGCCGAATTCGGTCTCGATGACGGCGCCCCGGATCTACCAGAGGAGTTTGACGTCACGGACAAGCAGCTTTCGGAAATAGCCGCTCGCGTCGGTGACTATTTCGCTAGGCGCGACGCGTACTGGGATTGCTTAAACTCCACTGCAGAACTCTATCCGCAGGA
>DASTMV010000005.1:0-15203 GCA_035713885.1 Candidatus Udaeobacter sp.
CAATCACGGTGAGCGTGAATGATGGGACCGATACAACGAGCGATACCTTCGTGCTTACGGTGAATGCAGTTAACGACGCACCAACGGCCGATGACCAATCAGTCGCGACGGCTCAAAATACATCGCTACCCATCACATTGAGCGGAAGCGATCTTGAGACTCCACCGGCCAGTCTTACTTTCAACGTTACCGTCCCGCCCGCTCATGGAACGCTGACCGGAACAGCTCCAAATGTTACTTACAATCCGGCCACCGACTACCACGGCTCGGACAGCTTCAAATTTACCGTGACGGATACCGGCGATGGTACGTCGCCGCCATTAACCAGCCCTGAAGCCACTGTTTCCATTACGGTCAATGGCGTACCGGAGATCGCGGTCGAGCAACCAGCCGGCAGCGATCTCGTTGATGGCGCAAGCACCGTGGACTTCGGGGACGTCAGTATTAATGGGGATAATTCGCACACGTTCACAATTAGAAATTTGGGAACCGCGGACCTTACCGGTCTTGGAATAACAATTGATGGAGCCAACGCGGGCGATTTTACGATTACAGCTGGTCCAACCGCGCCCGTCGTAGCAGGTGGAAGTACAACGTTCACGGTCAAATTCTCTCCGAGCGTGTTGGATACCTGCGGTGCCGCTCTTCACATCACCAGTAACGATGCGGACGAAAACCCCTTCGACATTGCTCTGACTGGAACTGGAATTACCAACTTGCAGGCATGGCGTCTGCAATATTTCGGGAGCATCGACAACAGCGGATCGGGAGCCGATACGAGCGACCCAGACTTCGATAGCCTTTCGAATCTGCTAGAATTCGCTACCGGAAGTGATCCGGAGCAGAGCAGCCCGATGCCGGTCACAATAACTCTTAACGGCAGCACGATCGAGTTTGTTTATACGCGCGCCGTCGCTGCGATAAACGATGGATTCACCTTCAACGTCGAATGGAGCGACGACCTTACGTCACCGAACTGGAATACCGAGGGTGTGACCGAAGAAGTCCTCAGCGATGATGGCACGCTGCAACACGTCAAAGCGTCTGTGCCAGACGGGAATGGCGCGCGAAAGTTCCTACACCTCAAAGTAATTGAACCGTAAGTTGGGAAGACGATCGCAAGCGTTTGCGATACTCTCAGTCCATATTCAATCGAGAGAGCCAAGAAGCATAGGACGTGGCGCGGTCTGAACCCTGCGAAGCGTCAAGGTTTCATTCCAAATGCCATATTACCTGCCGACGCCGGATTCAAATGACTCGTGCCTGACCGGAACTTGTTGGGCAGTTATCTCAATCTGAGGGAAACTAAATTGTCCATCGCTGCGAACCTTCGATTACTGCCGGGCTTCGAAAGAGTCGACCGATACCTGCGTCGAAAGTATACGGGATCCGAGCGCCGCCCGTACGCCGCGCCTGGCTCCTATTACTCACCGGTGCCAGACTGTGAGGAGATTAAGGCCAGGGCAGCTGAATTATTCGACGCTAATACCGACTTAGGCCCGGACATTCGACTGCGCTCCGATGAGCAGAAGAAACTCCTCGATGAGCTGGCCGCTTACTACGAGGAGTTCGACTGGTCGGACAAACCTGCGATCGGGCGGCGGTTCTATGTGCCTAACATCTTCTTCGAGATTGGAGATGCGATCGTTCTCTACGCAATGCTACGGCGGTTTCGCCCCAAACGAGTCATAGAAGTGGGCTCGGGCTTCTCTTCGGCGCTAATGCTGGACACGAACGACGTGTTCCTCGGCGGCGAAATCCACTTCACATTCATTGAACCAGACGCGTCGAGGCTACGCTCTCTCTTGACGAGCGAGGACAAAGACCGGGTCCAACTTGTCGAAAAACCTGTGCAACAAGTTCCGGCGCAAATTTTTTCTTCACTCGACGTTAATGACGTGCTGTTCATCGATTCCTCGCATGTTGCTAAAGTCGGAAGCGATGTGAACTACCTCTTCTTCAAAATCCTGCCGTTATTACACTCCGGTGTTTTAATTCACGTTCACGACATAATGTGGCCCTTCGAATATCCGCTGGAATGGATTATTGAGGGGCGCTCATGGAACGAAGCCTACATCCTTCGCGCTTTCCTCCAGTACAATGACTCGTTTGATATTCTTCTTTTTAATAGCTATCTGGGGCACACGCATCGGAAAATGCTAACCGAACGGATGCCAAGATTTCTCGAAAACACCGGCGGTTCTCTTTGGCTTAGAAAACGCTGACGCGGCAGAATATGGCATTGCATCTTCTTCGATCGCCTAAGCCCCTTGCTTACAGCAAAAAGAGCTGAGATTCTGACCACGCTTGGCCCTATTCTTTCTTTGCAACTAACATGGGTCAACCAAACATGAAAATTTCCATTGTCGGTCTTGGCTATGTTGGATTGCCACTCGCGATTCAATTTGCCCGATCCAATTCAATCGTGGTGGGTCTTGATGTTGATGAGGACAAGGTCAAGCTGATCAATAAGGGACAGAGTTACATCAAACACATCGCTCCGGAAACGATCAAGGAAATCGTCGATAATAAGAGCTTTTCTGCATCCACCGACTTCAGCAACATCAAGAATGCTGACGCTGTGATTATCTGTGTCCCCTCGCCTCTTAATAAAAACCGCGAGCCAGACATTTCGTTTATCATCGAGACAGGCCGGATGATTGCACCTCACCTTCCCAAGGGTGCGCTTGTATCTTTGGAATCGACGACCTATCCAGCAACGACTGATGAAGACTTGCGCCAAGTGCTAGAACAAGGTTCGGGGATGAAAGCTGGTGTTGATTTCCATCTGGCCTTCTCACCCGAACGTGAGGACCCCGGCAATCCTCATAGTGTGGTCGCAACAATTCCGAAAATCGTGGGTGGCCTGACACCGGCCTGTTTGAAGAAAGCGGTCACAATTTACTCGATCGCGTTAAAGAACCTGGTACCGGTCTCGTCCTGTCGTGTCGCGGAAGCAACGAAACTACTGGAGAATATTTTCCGAAGCGTCAATATCGCACTAGTTAACGAGTTAAAGCAGGTCTACGCGGCAATGGGAATCGATATCTGGGAGGTCATTAATGCGGCCAAGACAAAGCCCTTTGGTTTCATGCCCTTCTATCCAGGCCCCGGGCTCGGTGGGCATTGTATTCCGATCGATCCGTTCTACCTAACGTGGAAAGCGCGGGAGTATGGAAAGAACACGCGATTTATTGAGTTAGCCGGTGAAATCAACACTGCCATGCCGGAATATGTTTTACACCGCGTCGCAGATGCTTTGAATCACCATCAAAAGTCGGTGAATGGTAGCAAAGTCCTGATCCTCGGTCTCGCCTACAAACCGAACGTGGATGATGAGCGCGAGTCGCCCAGCTACGTCCTAATGCAGCTTCTGCGAGACCGCGGCGCTGAGGTAGAATATCACGACCCCTACGTTCCCGTAATCAAGCTTACCCGCGAACATCCTCAGTTTGCCGGGAAGAAATCGGTGGCTTGGAGTCGGGACATTGTTAGTTCCTTCGACCTGGTGCTTATCGCCACGAATCACGCCACAGTGAATTATCGGGAGCTTGCTGATTGGGCGCAATGCATAGTCGATACGCGCAATGCCATGTCGGGAATTTCATTGCCTGCGGATAAGATTTGGAAAGCGTAATCGTTCTTATTACTAAGGCAATTGCGCGATAACATGAGTAAGCCGCCAGTATTGAGCGATGGTGATGGCATCGCCACCGTTCGCGCGCCGAAGTCATCTCCTGCGCGATTCGTCAGGTTCTTGCTCTTCCTGGTCGCGCTAATCGCATGCTTCAGCTGGCCACTCAGTTCTCTTTTTTCCTACGGGCTTCACAGCGATCTCCATTCGCATATTGTTCTGATACCCTTCATCAGCGCCTACCTTCTCTACGTTCACTGGGAGAAACTTCCGGAGCCACGCAACTCCTCGATCGTTTGGGCCATATTTCCTTTCGTGTGCGGGCTAGCGCTGGTCGCGACGAGCTTCGTCCAGAAGGGGTTCGAGCCTGCGGTTATCGCGCTCGCCTTCATCTGTTTCGTCATTGCGGGTGGGCTCTTCTTCCTCGGCAAAGATTGGATGAAAGCCGCGATCTTTCCGTTTGCTTTTCTGCTCTTCATGATTCCGATTCCCGATTCCCTCGCTAACTGGTTGGAGAATGCGTCAAAGCTGGCTTCCGCCGAGTGCGCGAATTTCTTTTTTCAGCTCACCGGCACACCGACTTTGCGGGAAGGAACCGTATTCCAGTTGCCGAATATTACGATCGAAGTAGCCCAGGAATGTTCTGGCATACGATCGAGCTGGGTCCTTCTCATCGCCAGCACACTTGCCTCCTACCTGTTCTTGAAACGTAATTCCAACCGTCTAATCCTCGTGCTCGCGTCCATTCCGTTAGGTTTTCTCCGCAACGGTTTCCGAATCGCTGTCATCGGACTGCTTTGTATCAACCTCGGTCCGCACATGATTAACAGCCCAATCCACCGACGAGGAGGACCGTTATTCTTCGTGCTCTCGCTTTTCCCGTTATTTCTAATTCTTTGGTTGCTTCGCCGGACCGAACGATCCCGACAAGCTAATCAAGAAAGGGCGACGACTAACGGGGTGGCGTGACATCAACACGCATTCACAAGTTACTCCTCCGTCTTCGATAAAGCCGTATTGTTTTGCCGATTGCGTTCGCCGAAAAGAAAGCTATCCATTTGCACGCATTAAGCTCTGGCCAAAACAAAATGAATGATTCTCGTCGACTGAAAAAGGCAGCGGTGTCTGCAGGGTTAGCCGCAGCAACGATATTGCTTGCGAGCTGCGAATATCCGGTGAGCGGCCCGCTGCCCGAACAGGCGGCCGCACCACGTGAGTCCACTTTGCTGTCAGGCGACGTGATTAAGTTAGTATTTGCCGGCGCGCCTGAGCTTAACCAGTCTCAGAAGATCAGGACCGACGGCAAGATTAACCTCCCGCTCATCGGAGAAGTAGATGCTGCCGGAAAAACAATCGCAAGCCTTCAGAGCGAGATCTCGATGCGCTACAAGCCACAGCTACAGAATACGACTGTCGTTCTCACACTTGAAAGCAGCGTGATTCAGGTAGTCATATCCGGCGCCGTGCAGAAACCGGCGAAGCTGGTATTTGAACGCCCGACGACCGTTGTCCAGGCGATCATGGAGGCCGGTGGAGTGAGCGAGTTTGGGAGTCTCAGACGAGTTCATTTGATTCGTCTTATCAACGGCCAACAGTTTACGCAGATCCTGGATTTGAGTGGCGTTACACGAGGGGAGACGACCAAACCCTACTACGTCCGCGACGGTGATGTTGTTTACGTTCCGCAAAGCGCGTTTTGAGCGCCTTACTGAAGGTTATACACTTCTACTACGGCTACCCCAGTGGTGTTGTTTTTTCCGCGAACGATCGCGGTGTAGAGACCTGGCTGTAATGTAGCGATAATCGCGCACTCGCGATTATCGGATGGCGGGATAGTCTGCTCGATTTGTTGCGCCTGAGTTGTCCGCCAGTTGTCGTTAGAGAATATCAGCGAACCAGTGCTGCCGCGTAGCTCCAGAACAGGGTCGAGCAGAGGATGAACAATACCAAATGGCGCCAGCGAAGGTCCGACCGCACGAATGAGAACCTTCGTCGGTTGATCTCCACCTATGACAAATCCACCGATAACAACGGCCTCACCGGTCCCAACTCGGCCACGGGTAGAAAGGTTTATGAGTTTCGAACTGCCTACATCGAGGTCGTAAAGTTCAAACAAAGCTACACCGGGAACATTTGTCTTGCTCGAAAGTACGGCGGTGTAACTCCCCGGCGCGAGCGTCGCAACCAGGGCCGACTCGCGCGTATCATCGGGAGCCAGGTGTGTCGCCATTATCTGGGCGCGATTCGACGTCCAGTTATCATTAGTGCTAAGCAAGACTCCTCGGGCATCGAACAGTTTCAGTACTGGATTTGTCATCGCTCCAGCTACGCCAAATCGCGTCATTGAGGGACCGAGACCGCGTATAAGCACCCTCTTACTTTCGCTCCCGCTGATGACGAATCCGCCAATGGTAACATTTTCCCCCGTTTGCACGAAGGTGCGAGTAGCCACGTTAATGAGATGTTGACGCGCAACTGGAGGCGCGGGAGGCGCGGGGGACCAGATTTCAACTCCTTGGACTAACGGATCGCCTGTGATTCGTTGCAGGTTTACATTAAGGGTTCCATCGTTCACGGTAACGGCGTAAGGTCCGTATCTTGCCCACCTATTATTACTCAGCCTGCCAATTGCGGAGGCAACCTGCACTCCCTCCAGTTTTACGTTATAGCTCCGGTAGTTGCTCGAGTGGTTCTCAACAGCCCAGAGGTAGACCAAGTAGTTTCCGTTGGCCAGCGTTTGGCTAAAATTCACATCATTGCTCGGCTCCCAAATCCCGCTGTTTAGCATCGCGTTGGTCGCGCTATCCACGGCCGGAGCGTAAGTGATATTTGTGCTGTAAACTAGGTTGGAAGTCGAGAAGCCGCTCGCCAACGCGCTCGAATACGAGCTCCAGAGGTTACCGTTGATGGTTACGGCACCGCCGTTTATGTTGATTCCTTTGACAAAGGTTCCAGGTGTGGGAGTCGCAGTCGCATGAGGAGTCGGGCTGTGATGAGGTGTAGCGGTAGGTGTAGGTGTTGGAGTAGGTGTGGGGGTGGGTGGGCGGTAGTGAATCTCGGCGGAGGGCGGGCTAGAAAAACCGCTAGAATTATAGGCAACAACTGCAAAGTAGTAATCCGTACCGATGACTAAGTTTTGTATCTGGCCCCAGTTATGGTTTCCGACGTGATGCGTATTAGGATAAGAATGACTGGCCGTGCCCCAAACGATCTTATAGCCGGCGATGTCACTTTCAGTATTGTGATTCCAACCGATTGACACACTTGCACCGTGAGAGGGAATCGAAAGACACAATGCGCCGAAGCCGATGGCCAGGCATAGACAGAGGGCGTGGTTATGGAAATTGTGGTTGATTCTGGTCTTTACAGCACGGCACATGCCCGTGCTCTGCGAAACCTTGCCTCTACAAGAAAGATGCGTGCCTTGCTTTCAGCCAAATCGTCCATATATCGTCCAAGCGCGGACTTCCTGACTACCTGTCCCGCACACCCGATTCGCGAACCTGAAAGTCAGCGGTGAGGGTTGGGAACTAGTAATACAAATGGCGAAGAGTGAGATACCAACAGTTATGACGAGCAGGCCGGGTGGCCTCGCTCTGAGCTCTTGTCACCGATCGCTGATCGCGCTGCTGCTGATTGTGCTCGTTACTGGGTGCACGGCCGAGCGGCGCAAATCTCGTCTGTCGAAACGGGCCGACAATCATTTCAAAGCGGGCGAGTACAACAGCGCCAAGATCGAATACCTCGGCTTGTTGCGATTGGATGCGCAGAACAAAACGGCGTTCGAACGATTGGGAACGATCTGGGCCGAACAGGGCGCTCCGCTGCGCGCAGCTCCGTTCTTGCTCAAGGCACGCGATCTTTCTCCCGGCAACATTGAGAATAGGGTTCGTCTCGCTCGCGTTTTCTTGGCCGTGGGAGACGCCGCTTCCGCGAGAAAAGAAGCGGTGCAAATCCTCACCACTTCGCCGGGCAACGAAGACGCGATCGTCGTGTTATCCGAGTCCGACCGAACAAAAGAGGAAGTTGCCGATACCGAAGAACACTTGAAGAAATTCCTCGACCATAACAAAGCGTCCTACTACCTCGCGCTTGCCAACGTTGAGTTTCATAAGCAAGACTTCCCCGCAGCCAAGAGCGCATTGCAGCGCGCAAGTGATTTGGATCCGAAGTCATCGACACCACACCTCGCTCTAGCCGCGCTACTTTTGCTGACCAAGGAGAATGCTGCCGCCGGGGAACAAATGAAGAAAGCTTCCGATCTTTCCCCGCCTAGATCCATCTCACATGTGCGACTCGCCGAATTCAAAGCGCAAAGCGGCGCGGTCGAAGAGGCAAAGCAGATCCTTAAGGGAGTCACCGCCAAGGTTCCTGATTTTCTTCCCGCGTGGCTACTTTCCGCAAAAATCGCTCTGTCGCAGAAGCATTACGACGAAGCCAATTCGCTTTTGGAGAATGTGTTCAGCCAAGATCCTGAAAACATCGATGCGCGAATGCTGCAGGCTCAGATCTTTTTGGGTAAGGGCGACACGCAGAAGGCAACCGATACGTTAGAGCGGCTGCAAAAGGCATATCCGACAGTGCCGGGTTTCAATTACCAGTTGGCGCTAATTTATCTGCAACAAAACAAGCTTGAACCAGCCGGTGCTGCGCTGAAACAAGCGATCTCCGCAAACCCGGATTTTACCGATGCCATCATCCTTCTGGCGCAAACAAATCTGCGTAGCGGCAAAGCGGAAGCGGTAATACCTTCTATGACCGCGCTTTTGAAAAAACATCCCGATGTTACCGTTGCGCGGCTGCTATTAGCCGAGGCAAACCAACTATCGGGGCGCCTGGACGATGCCGTTAAGGTTATTCAGGAACAGATTGCGAGTGCGCCGCAGGACTCGCAATCATACTTTTTCCTCGGCCTTCTCCTGAGAGAGCAAAAGAAGAATGAGGAAGCGCGCAAGGCTTTCGAAAAAGTCCACGAACTTAATCCGCAAAACGCAGCCGCCACCGATCAACTGATCGACCTGGACGTGGCAAACAAGGATTTCGACGGCGCGATGCGCAAGGCGCAAGAGGAGATGAGCCGGGCGCCGAATGCGGCGGTTTCGTATTACCTTGTCGGCAAAGTTCAGGCCGCGATGCATTCGTGGGATCAGGCCGAAAGTTCGATGTCGAAAGCTTTGGAACTGGACGCCAATTTCTCGCGCGCCTACGACGGGCTGATCTCCATTTACGTAGCGCGGGGGAAACTGCCGGAAGCGATCAGTCGCCTGGAAGCTTTAAGTGCGAAAGATCCCAAAAATACAGCCGCGCTTGTGACTTCTGCCATGCTTTACGAGCAGACGAAGGATTTCGACAAAGCTCGCGCCGCTTACGAAAAACTTCTGGCGACTAATCCCGACTTTGTTTCGGCTTTGAACAACCTTGCTTACCTGTATGCGACCCATTTCAATCAACCAGATAAGGCCTTGGAGCTGGCGAACAGAGCGCGTCAACTCAAACCGGAAGATGCTTCAGTTGCGGATACGCTTGGGTGGGTTTCCTACAAGAAAGGAGACTACCCGCGAGCTCTTGGGTTACTTCAACAAAGCGCAGCGAAGTTATCGGGCAACGCCGAAGTTCAATATCATTTCGGCATGGCCAACTACATGATGGGCCAGGTGGATGCCGCCAAAAAAGCGCTCGAGAGAGCCGCAACGGCGCCCGGAGATTTCCCGGATAAGGAAGACTGCAAGCGGCGCCTGGCTCTGCTTCAGGAAGAAGGAGGCACATCTACCATTTCGCTCGAGGAAATGAAGCGCTTGCTCGCCCAGCAACCTAACGACCCAATCCTGTTGCAACGAATCGGCGATGCCGCCAACAAGGCAGGTAAGTTTGCAGAGGCGGCAGACTCCTATGAACAGGTAATCAAATTAAACCCACACCTTGTCGCGACAACGGTCAAACTCGCCCAGCTTTATGCCGGGCCGTTAAAAAATCCAACCAAGGCGATGGCCTTAGCAAAGGAAGCGCGTGAGCTGGCACCCGCCGATACAAAGACTAATGCACTTCTGGGTATCGTCGCCTACCAGGTCGGCAACTACGATTGGGCGTATAGCCTGTTGCAGGAATCCGCGCGAAGCCTGCCTGATGATGCGGAAGTGCAACGTTATTACGCGTTGGCCGCTTACACTCGCGGGAAAGTCGCTGAAGCGCGTGCTGCGATGGAAAATGTGGCGAAGGATGCGCACGATCCGCGCCAAAGCGAGGACGCGAGATCATTCCTTTTGCTCACGTCATTGGATCAGGGCACGGGCGACCTGACCGCTCTGAGCGCAGAAGCAGACAAGATTTTGCAAACCGACCCGAAAAATGTGCCAGCGCTGATGGTCCAGGCGGAAGCTCGCAAACAACGTCACGACGACAAAGGAGCTACGGAAAGCTACAACAACGTTTTACAACAGTATCCCGACTTTACGCCCGCGCAGAAAAACTTGGCGATGCTTTATGCGCGCGATCCGGCGTCTCTGAGCAAGGCTTATGATCTGGCCGTCGATGCGCGGAAGAAATTGCCCGACGACGTGGATCTCATGCGAACCTTGGGCGAAATTAGTTACAAACGAAAAGACTTCAGTTACGCGGTCCAATTGTTAAATGATCGCGGCCGAAAAAAACCGCTCGACGCGGAAGGACTTTTTTATCTCGGAATGGCGAACCTTCAGCTAAAGAAGAATGCTTCGGCGCGTGACGCGCTGCAGCGCGCCCTGCAAGCGGGCCTCACTGATCCTTCCGCAACAGAAGCCAAGCGAGCGCTCGGTCAGATTAAGTAGAAAACTTATCACCGGCACGAGCTGTTGCCGGGAAATCCAAAACGCAAGTCCGTCGCGCAAGTGCGCGCGGCCTTGAACAAACATCATGTCGGCAATACCTTCACGGTCGAAGCCCGCCATCATGACATTTTCTCGTACGCAATTAGCCGTCGTCCGGACTCCGCTGTGGTTCTGCCTGCGCGCGCAGCCTAAACGCGAGCATCTCGCCGCGCTCGGACTTCGGCGGCAGCTCAACGTTCCATGTTACGCGCCCAGACTTCGTTACCGCAAGATGACTCGTCGGGGTGCGATCTGGTTCGTTGAAGCGATGTTCCCCGGATATCTCTTCGCGCAGTTCATTTATTCGGATCAGCATCGGCGCGTTGCACATTCTCCGGGCATTCAAGGAATCGTTCAATTTGGCGATGACTTGGCAACTGTCGATGCTGGGTTGATTACGTCGCTTCAAGAAACGAGCGATCAAGATGAAATCGTCACGATCGATCCAGAAATACAAGTTGGACAGGAAGTGCGAATCACGACGGGACCGTTCCAGGGATTGGAGGCGCTCGTCACGCGATTGATGCCGGCGAAAGAACGGATTCGCGTACTGCTCTCGTTCTTGGGGCGACCCGTAGAGACGGAAGTCGCGCTGCCTCAGGTTCTCTCACTGGCGCCCCGCAAACTCTGACTTGAGAAACGGCAAAAGCCGCTGCCTTGGGTGGGTGTTTCCAAGTTGACAGATTGTCCAAGAAAGTGACGCAATTCGCGACGCCCTGACTCGATCGAAGTCTAACTGGGGCCAGCGAGCAGAGGGTAAAACTTCAGGCCAAGCAATGGTACCGATCTTGCTCAAATCGAAGCATGTTTTTACTCGCCGCTTTTGCAGCCACCACTTCGGCGTCAGTGGGGTTGATCGTTCATTCCTTGCGCAAGGCGCCCGAGGGATACGAAGATGACCATGGATTCCACTTCCTCCCGCAACGTTCTCGTTGTTCCGGTGCCTCGGTTTTGCCGCGCCGGGCTCAAGATCACGCGGCGGGATTGGATCTACCAGTAGCGGCGGCTCAACTGAAGCCGTAACGCTTCACCAAAGGATCAAGCGCCGGCTTCACGCCGCAAAATCGTCCGTTTTCTCGCCCGTTCGTTAGGGTAAAAGTTTCAGCAACCTCGTCCAGCGCGTCCAGGCATCCTGACGCGCTTTTTTATTTGCCTCACTTCCCTCAGCCATTTCGCCCTCACGCATGAATCCATGCGTCGCGTCTTTGTAGGTGACGGCGTTGTATTTTTTCCCGGCAGCTTTCATTAGCTCTTCCGCTTTCGGCACAGTCGCGCCGACTCGTTCGTCTTTTTCGGCGTAAAATCCGTAAACCGGGCATGTGATGTTTTTAATTGCTTCGGCATCGCCGGGCGCGGTTCCATAAAATGAGTACGCCGCTTTGAGCTTCGGATTCTCATTCGCGTAAGCAAACGCCCAGCCTCCGCCCCAGCAGAAACCGCAAACTGCAAGCGTACCGTTCGCGGCTGGAATTTTCAGCGCATATTCGGCAGCTGCATTCAAATCGTCTTTCACTTGCTCTTTCGGCAATTCCGAGATGGCTTTTCGAGCGCCATCGACATCGGAGTATGTCTGGCCCGACAAAAGGTCTGGCGCGATTGCGATCACTCCATTTTCGGCAAGCTGATCGCAAACACCGCGAACCCAGTCCGTCAGACCGAAAATTTCATGGATGACGAGAACGATAGGCGTTTTCGTTTTCGACTCCGGGTAAACGACGAATGCTTTGATCGTGCGTTCCCCCGACTTGAAACTCACCCATTCGCCATGGCGCGGCGATTTCTCTAGACGCGCCTTTGCCCAATCTTGCGCAAAAAGCGATTGTGCGGTGAAAAGCAGCCCGAACAGGACAGTGAGCGATCGGATCTGAACAGAAAAAATAAATGAGCGTCTCATGTTCGCGAGGCTGGCGACGGCGTTATTTGGTGTCAAGCGCAGGTTCCCTCGGTCCCGCCACTTGCGCACGCGTTCAGCAAAGGTTACTTCCGGCGAATCGTTATCATGCAAAAACAATTGAGCACGCGCGTGTGCAGCCTGGTCGCGTTGGCGGCTGCGATCCTGATCGTGGTTCCCGCGTGTGAAAAACCGCCCGCTGCTGCGCCCAATGCTACGCCAACTAAAGAATCGCCGCCCTCTCTCGAAATTCGACCGGAGGGACCGGCAAAGATTGGGGAGCCCGCAATCGTCGGCCGCGACGCCGATTCGTTCGCGAGCTACATCCATTTTCCGAAAAACGCGGCGCCGGCGAGCGAGAGCGCCGTTCAATTTTATTGCGATGTTTCGGCCGAGGGCGCAGTTCTCGCCACCTACGGTCTTATCGGCAATGATCCCGCTTTCAAAAGCGCTGTCCAATCAGCGCTGGACTGGGGAAAATTCAAACCAGCGAAGCTCGATGGCAAACCGGTTCCGGTTTATCTCGGCGGAACTGTTTTATTTTTCCATCAAGGCGGCCAGCCCGTCATCGTTGTTTCGCTAGCAACGGCCGAGCGCGAACGGGTAGGCAAACTCGCCAATTATCTCCAACCGCAACTCATCGGCGGATTGGCCGATCGACTTCAGCGTGCAAATTCGACCCTGATGTGGAATCGCCCGTGGACTGGAGCGGCGGAGGTTCTCTTTAAGGTCGGCGGTCGAGGCCAGACCGATTCCAGCTCGGTCATCTCGGAAATTCCAAAGGACAGTGGCCTTGGAGAATTACTGCGCACGATCACACAGGATGCGCAATGGGTGCCCGCGTACAACGACGGCAAAGCGACCGCGGGCGAGATCAACGTCGTGGTGAATTTCGGCGAATACTGATGAACCCAGCAACGCCTTCGCTTTGGGAAAGATTCCAAAAATATCTTGTCTGCTACGCGGATCTCGGTTTTGCGCTGGATGTAAGCCGCATGCGTTTCGCAGACGATTTCCTCGCGCAGATGAAGCCGCAGGCGGAACGCGCATTCCGCGAGATGGCCGAACTGGAACAGGGCGCGATCGCCAATCCGGATGAACAGCGCATGGTTGGTCATTATTGGTTGCGCGACCCACAACTCGCGCCAAACCTGGAACTGCGCGCAGATATCGAAAGGACAAACGCGCGCATAAAAAAATTCGCGGTTGATATACACCGCGGCGTCATCACATCGGAAGCGCAAAAAAAATTCGCGCACCTCTTGCTGATTGGAATCGGCGGATCCGCGCTCGGACCTCAATTCGTCGCTGATGCGCTCGGCTCATCAAACGATCCGGCCGATATTTTCTTTTTCGATAACACGGACCCAGATGGTTTCGACCGCGTCTTTGCCAAGTTGGGCGAAGAAATCGCATCCACGCTGGTGATCGTTATCTCAAAATCGGGCGGTACAAAGGAGACGCGCAACGGCATGCTCGAGGCGCAGGCGCATTTCGAGAAGGCCGGCTTGGACTTTGGCAAACATGCCGTGGCCATAACAGGTGTCGGCAGTGATCTCGATAAATATGCGGAGCAGCACGGCTGGCTTGCGCGTTTTCCCATGCACGATTGGGTCGGGGGTCGCACCTCGGTGATGAGCGCAGTCGGACTCCTGCCGGCCGCTTTGCTCGGCTTCAGCATTGATGATTTTCTCGCGGGCGCCGCGGCCATGGATGCGCATACGCGCGTTGCGAACGTGCAAAAGAATGCAGCGATGCTGCTCGCATTGATGTGGTATTACGCAGGAAACGGCCGCGGCGAAAAAGACATGGTCATTCTGCCATACAAGGATCGGCTCGCGCTCTTCAGCCGTTACCTTCAGCAACTCGTCATGGAGTCGTTAGGCAAAGAAAAAGATCGCGCGGGCAAGATTGTGCATCAAGGAATCGCCGTTTACGGGAACAAAGGCTCGACCGATCAGCACGCTTACGTGCAGCAATTGCGTGACGGTGTGCCGAACTTCTTCATCACTTTCATCGAAGTCGGAAAAGACCGCGCGACATCGCGCTTCGAAGTCGAGGATGGGATCACGAGCGGCGATTATTTACATGGCTTTTTGCGCGGGACTCGTGCTGCCCTGTACGAGAAGGGCCGTGAATCGATTACAATCTCGATTCCAGAGGTAAATGCCCGCCAAGTCGGCTCGCTGATTGCTCTTTACGAACGGGCGGTTGGATTCTACGGCTCACTTGTGAACGTGAACGCTTATCATCAACCCGGGGTCGAAGCGGGAAAAAAGGCCGCCACGCGCTTGCTCGAGCTGCAGACACGCGCACGGAAGACACTTCCGAAATCTCCCGGGCAAACCGCCGGCGAAGTCGCGCAAATATTGAAAGCGGACCCGGAGGATGTGTACCACGTTCTTCGTCACCTCGCGGCGAATGATGACTCAATTGGTCGCACTGCGGCCAAAGAGCCGGCCCGCGAACAATTTTTTTCACGCTGATGTCTTCTACAGCCAACGCGACATCGCCGAGCAAGACACGCGACGTGCCTTGGAATGATGTTGTGCGTTTTGTTCGCCAGCTCAGCCACGACCTTCGGAATCATCTCAATGCAATCGAGCTGCAGTCGACCTTTCTCGCGGAGCTAGCACAGGACGGCGAGTTGAAACCCGAAGTGCAACGCTTGCGCGAAATGACTTACGAAATTGGAGTCACGCTCCAGAAAATTACGGGCGCGATAAGCGAAGCCAATCCGCGATTGATGAGTTACCGCGCAGCCGATTTCGTTGAGGATCTCCAGGAAAAAATCCAAGCCGACTGGCCAAAGGAAAGTGGTTCGATCGATTGGAAC
>DASTMV010000006.1:0-10496 GCA_035713885.1 Candidatus Udaeobacter sp.
ATTTCAGAAATGCAGTTACGTCACGTGCTGCGATGAGCACTTCTTCCAGTCGCGATAATCGACGAGCGGTGTGCGAAAATTTTGCCGAAGAAATGAGCCGTTTTCCGTCCCGTTATTGCATTACGGGGTATGAAAACATTCTATTTTGCACAAAAGAACCTGCAGCTTGTGCCGGCGGCAATCATTCTGATCGCCCTGGCCGTATCAACTCCGATCTGGGCGCAAAGCATAACCACGATTGACGCGCCTGGTGCGGGCACGGGCCCTAGTCAGGGCACCAATACACTGGACATTAACGCCTCTGGGACAATCATAGGATTCAGCCGTGACGCGAACGATGTGCGGCACGGTTTCGTCCGGTCGCGGAATGGCCGTTTCACCGTATTCGACGCGCCAGGTGCAGGCACAGCACCCGGCCAGGGAACGCGGGCCTATTCAGTCAACCCGCTTGGGACGGTTACAGGATTCTTCACTGACTCAGTCAATGTGGCCCATGGCTACGTGCGTTCCAATCAAGGCGTAATAACCGTCTTCGATGCGCCGGGCGCAGGCACGGGGACCGGTCAGGGCACTTATCCTTATAATAGCCCGCAACTCATTAACCCGAACGGGGCAATCACAGGCTACTATACTGACTCGGCAGACGTGCTTCACGGTTTCGTACGCGATGAGAATGGTGTTATCACGACGTTTGACGCACCGGGTGCGGGCACAGCAGGCGGTCAGGGCACGCAAAGTTTCGCAATCAGCCCAAGTGGAGAGGTTACAGGCTTCTACTTTGACGGGACTTTTGCGACACATGGCTTCCTGAGGGATAAAATGGGCGTTATCACTACATTCGATCTTCCGGGCGGCGGTACAGGCGCATACGAGGGTACATACGCCGGAGGCTTTACTCGAGATAGGACCATCCTGGGAGTCCTCATTGACGCGGCGTTTGTAAATCATGGTTTCCTACTGGATAAGAATGGCGCGGCTATAGTCTTCGATGCGCCCAATGCCGGTACGGGCTCTAACCAAGGTACCCTCCCGTGGGACATCAATCCGAATGGAATGACCACTGGGTGGTATGTTGATGATGCGAATGTGAATCACGGCTTTGTACGCAACAAGCATGGCGTCATTGTCGAGTTCGACGTTCCAGGCGACTTCGGCCCTTGGGGGGCCATTGCCCCGAACGGGGCGGTGACCGGAGTTTACTTTGACGCCAACGGTGCCGTTCACGGTTTCTTGCGCGAACCGGGTCGCGAATCAAGCGTGGCGGAATTTGAATGTCTGTAACTTCCCGAATTCCACCATGCGATCATCTTCCTGAATCATCGCCGCCAAGGCATTCAAACAATTACGAGCCCGGTGGTCGTGTAAAAACGACCATCGGGCCGTGTTATCGAGTGGCGCACGACCAAAGAATCCTAGGAGCGATCCGTTTGTGGTGCGAAATGCTGTAGATCTGCGACAAGACGTCGAGCGGCAGTGGGATGAGGTCTGGCTGGACGCTTCGTCACAGTGGACATTAGACTATGCCGTTATGGCAACGGTTCACGCCGATGAGGTCACAGCCTCGCCTGCGGAGCCGTTGGCTCCAGCTCATGTGCGTGAGGCGTATCATGCCGGCCAAACTGAGGTCGCCGCGATTAGCGAAATGATGCCGGAGGTTTATGATGATTTACGTCGTCTGGCTGAGACATTCCTGCGCGGCGACCGAACCGCTCATACTCTTCAGCGGACCGCCCTGGTGCACGAGGCTTTCCTCCGCCTGATTGGCGAGAAAAATCTTGTCTGGCAAAATCGCAGTCATTTTGTCGGAATCTTCGCGCGAGTGATGCGACAAACTCTGACGAACTACGCAGTCGCACGACACCGCTTGAAACGAGGCGGTTCGAATCCTCTGGCACTTACTCTCGAATTTTATGATAGTCGCAAAATTGATGTGACTGCGCTCGACCAGGCGCTGCAGGGGCTCGAAGCTCTGGACCAGCGACAGGCGCGCATTGTCGAGCTGCGGTTTTTCGGCGGATTAACGGTCGAGGAAACAGCCGAGCTACTAGAAATTTCACCTGCCACAGTGAAGCGAGAGTGGACTATGGCGAAAATTTGGCTTCGGCGCGAGCTGTCTGCGAATTAAAGCCTAAATTTCCGTGTCCACCAGAACTACCCAATCCAGACAAGGGAACATCGATCCTCAACATTGGGATCGGTTGAAAACGATTTTGGAGGAAGCGTTGGAACAAGACTCCTCGGCAGACCGCCTTGCCTTGGTGGAGAGACGCTGCGGTCCAGACACGGATTTGCTCGAACAGGCCGAGTCGCTTCTGGCCGAAGCGGAAGCGTTTCTTAAGGATGTTACCGACAGCTTTGAAGATTGCGCTCAGAACGCAGCCTCCAGTTTGTGGCAGGAGGGACTGTCTCGCAGCGGCGAGCGCGTGGGCGCCTATGTAATCGTGCGCGAACTAGGCCACGGCGGGATGGGCACGGTCTTCCTGGCGGAACGTGCTGATGGTCAGTTTGAGAAACAAGTCGCAATCAAGGTACTGAATCGAGGCACAGACACGGCTGAGATCCTGCGTCGCTTCCGAGCGGAACGCCAGATCCTGGCCCGGCTCGATCATCCAAATATCGCGCGACTGCTCGATGCAGGTACGACCAACGATGGCCTGCCCTACTTCATTATGGATTACATCGTCGGTGTGCCAGTGACTCGGTTTGCAATCGGCCAAAAGCTGTCGACGCGGCAACGGTTGGAATTGTTTTTAAAGATTTGCACCGCAGTGGACTTTGCGCATCGGAATCTGATTATTCATCGCGATATCAAGCCGGGCAATATTCTGGTGAACGCAGAAGGAGAGCCGAAGTTGCTCGATTTCGGCATCGCCAGACTTCTGGCGAAAGACCAAGACGCCGCGCAGCTGATGGCCGAGCAACAACTGCATTTGACGCCTGTCTGCGCGTCGCCCGAACAAGCAAAGGGAGATCCGGTAACTGTCGCCACTGATATCTACTCGTTAGGAGCGCTCTTGTATGAACTCCTGAGCGATCAAAGACCCCTCCGCTTTTCCACCAGCCGCCCCACGCGTGAGGAGCTGGAGTTAGTGATAAGCACACAAATTCCGTCGCCGCCCAGCGCGGTTGCTTCCGATGCGGGAACCGCACGGCTGTTGCGCGGTGATCTCGACGCGATCGTCCTGTTTGCAATGCATAAGGAACCCGGTCTGCGCTATGCCACAGTTGCAGATCTTGCCGGTGATATTCGCCGCCATCTCGCGCAAGACCCGGTTGCCGCGCGGCACTCTACTCCTGGATATCGTGCATGGTGTCTGCTCAAACGAAACAGATCACGTCTTTTAGTGGGCGCCACAGTCGTTAGTGCGTTGGCCGCAGTTTCGTTCGCATTTTGGGTACGGGCTCAACGAAATACCCGTAGTGGGGCGGGCATGGCGCGCGGGGCCGAAGCATCAGATTCCGATATTCGAAAAAGTATTGCAGTCCTGCCCTTCCAAAACTTAAGCAGCGATCCCGCGAACGCTTATTTCGCCGAAGGGATTCAGGAAGAAGTTCTTACCCGTCTTACGAAGATCGGCGATTTGAAAGTGATTTCACGCACTTCGACTCAAGCATATCAAAGCGAACCCAGCAATCTCGCCGAGATCGCAAAGCAACTCGGCGTAGCGAACATCCTTGAAGGGAGCGTCCAAAAGGGCGCTGATCAGGTGAGAGTTAATGTTCGTTTGGTAAGCGCGCAAACTGGTTCGAGTCTTTGGGCGGAGACATACGATCGTAAGTTGAATGATATCTTTAGCGTCGAAAGCGGCATCGCTAAAGGAATCGCGGAGTCGTTGCAAGCGAAGCTAACCGGCAACGAAGAGCAAGCACTGACTGTTGAGCCTACAAATAACGTGGAAGCTTATGTTGCCTATTTGCGTGGCCTCGTATTTGAAGCACGTAGCAACTACTCGAGTGACGGCGTGTTCAAAGCCATCGATTTTTATGACCTCGCGGTGCGGCTTGATCCGAATTTTGCACTCGCATGGGCGCGACTTTCTGGTTTGCATGCGCTTCTGTATTCTAACCGTCGTGATACAACCGCCGCTCGCCGCGATGCGGCAAAGGGAGCTTTGGAAAATGCGCGAAAACTACAGCCGAATGCGGCCGAGACCCTGCTCTTCACGGGTTATTATCAATATTGGGTGCTGCACGACTATGGACTGGCCAAAACTACATTTGCACGTGTCAGTAAGATGTTGCCGAGTAACAGCGAAGTCTTATATGCCCTTGGGGCGATTGCGCGAAGCGAGGGACATTGGGATGAAAGTATCGGATATTGGGAACGGGGCCTCGCCCTTAATCCCCGGAATACAGCCTTACTGACTGAAGTGGCATTTACATACGCCGCACTTCGACAATTCCCACAAGCTGAAAAGCTCTACGATCGAGCACTGGACATCCTGCCCAATGAGTTATCTCTAATGGCATTAAAAGCCAGTATTCACCAAGCTGAAGGTAATCTACAAGAAGCCGCTAAGTCGCTCGTGCAGATAAACGCACAAACGAATTCGAACGTGGCCGTTCGAATCAAGCTGACCCAATTGAGATTTGAACGAAATCCTGAGGCTTTCCAATGGGTACAGGCGCGACAAGCTCAGTTGGACTTTTCTGCCGGGATCGAAAAAGGCAGCAAACAAGTGGGCATAGCATTAGCCCAGCACGTCGCTGGCAATACCGCATCAGCGAGAGCTACTGCTGAACAAGCCCGCCACACGCTTGAGCCGCTCAAGAACGATCAACCCAATAATGCATTCGTTGCAGCAGCGCTGTCCGTCGCTTACGCCGTCCTGGAGGAGAAAGGGTCAGCCCTCAACGAAGCACAGCGTGCAATCATGCTTTTGCCGAGTAGCAAAGATCGGCTGTCAGGGCCCGCCTTCCAAGAGAATCTGGCGTTAGTTGAGATGATCATCGGCGAGAATGCTCGTGCGATCGCAACTCTGACGCAATTATTACAAACGCCGTATGGCGGCTGGCTTTATAGTCCAACACCGGTCACTCCGGCACTCTTACGGCTGGATCCAATCTGGGATCCTTTGCGCGCCGATCCGGCTTTTCAGAAGCTCTGCAAACAAAGTAGCTCTGGAAAATAATCCCGGTGGCCGCTCCTTGTCGATAGCCTGCCTCAGTCGATCTGTCGATTTCAAGGAAACTCGCATCTGAATGATGGTTAGCCGCTTAGAGAACACCGAGAACGTTCTAGTTCGGGCGAACATCGATACGTTCCGTAGTGTCTCATCACCAGGCGTAACGTCTTCCCGCATCACAAAATTGGCGTACATTAGGCGAAGAAATTTGGATGAAAATATACGGGCTAATCGTTTTCACGGCACTGTTGCTTGCCACGCTGATGATGCGCGCACAGGAGGCAGCTCCCCCATCTGTGGATCTCTTTCCAAAGCAAGAGGAGGCTAGTCCCACCCCGCCGCCCAACGGCCCCGAGTTGCCGGAACTGAAAGAGCTCGACGAGAGTTTTAAGCCCAAATCGCTGGGCAAAGACGCCGACGCACTAAGAATGCACGTGCAATGGCGGGAATTGAAAAATCGCACAGTCAACGATCCTGACGTACAGGCTGCAAAGAAATACGCGCAAGCCGCCCGGACAGATTTGGAAAAGCGGCATCGGCTCCGAAATTACTACGATATTTATTATGAGCGCATGTCGGCGTTGGCGACAACGCCGGAACTCAAGCTGGCATTGCAAGCACTGAAGGGCGCTCATGAGAACATATTGGCTCAGCCGCGGGTGCGACCGTCGCCGACACCGGAATTTTCTGGTACGCCTTCACCGACGCCGACAAGCACTCCTGCAAAGAAAAAGCTCGGGAAAAAGAAGAAAAAACTTCATGCGTAGCCATGGGCAGGAAATCACAGAGCATCCCAACCTGCGGGAACTCCTTGCGGCGAAATCAGAGAGGCGCATACTCCGGGAACTAACGACCAAAGTCCGGCGAATTGGCGCCCTCCGCTATATTCCGCCGGCCCAGTTCGGTCTTCGTTTTTCGTTGAACGCAGCGATACCTTCGCGCGCTTCATCCGATTCCCGCGCCTGCATATGATAGTGTAGTGCAAGATCGACGTCTTCCTTCACCGAGCGCCACCAGAGTTCTTCCACCAAACGTTTCGTTTGCTCCACAGCGCTAGGCGCGCCTTGCAAAACGGCCCTGGCAAATTTTTGCGCCTCATCCATTACGGCGCCGCGATTGACGACTCGATTTACCAATCCGATTTCCTTGCCGCGCGCGGCGTCGATTAATTCTCCACCGAACAACAATTCGCGAATGTTCCGTTCCCCAACCTGCCGACGCAAAAATGTCATTACCAGTCCCGCAACCAACCCCCGGCGCACTTCGGGATAACCGATCTTCGTTCCTTCTGCGGCAACGACAAAATCGCATGCGGACATGATTCCCGCACCGCCTGCAACTGCCGCACCGTGCACTGCAGCAATAGTGACAAGTCGCGTCTGGCTAATCGTCAACAAAGTGTTGGCCACCATCTCGCCCGTTGCATGTGCTTTCGTTTGATCGGCAGCATCTTTCAAATCAAGACCGGTGCAAAACGCGGCGCCGGCTCCACGCAGAATCAACACGCGTTGCTGCGGTTGCTGGGCGATGATCTTCATGGCAGCGCATAATTCCGTCAACAACTCAAGAGTAAGCGCGTTCCGCCGCTCGGGCCGGTTGAGAGTCATAACCGTAATCTGCGGCGATTGATTTTCGATCAAAAGAACGGACATAGGAAGTGAGGACGAACGTTGCGTTCTTACGGTGTTAACTCATTTGAATCACGTCGCTGAATTCTTAGATCGCCTTAAACCTGAATCACGCCGGTATGGAAATGCGCTTTGGGCATCGGACGCGAAACGCACGCCAACAATCGAACCAGGACGTCGCGGGTTTCATGCGGTTGAATAATGGCATCGACCCAGCCGCGAGCGGCGCCGTATCGAATATCGGTTTGTTCTTCATAACTTTGTTTTACTTTTGCGCGAAGTTCTTCCAGCTCTTCAGGGCATGCTTTCTTATCCCCACGGTCCCGTGCCTTGGCGAGAATCGAAAAGACTGTGTCTGACGCTTGCGCAGCGCCCATTACCGCGTAACGCGCATTCGGCCATGCAATAATGAACCGCGGATCGTACGCCTTACCGCAAAGCGCGTAATTGCCAGCGCCGAATGATCCGCCAACGATCACTGTAATCTTCGGTACAATCGAATTGCTGACCGCGTTTACGAGCTTCGCGCCACTGCGAATGATCCCGCTCTCTTCCGCCGTGCGGCCCACCATGAATCCGCTGACGTCCTGAAAAAAAATGATCGGCAGATTCGTCTGATTACAATCCATCACGAAGCGCGCCGCTTTATCGGCACTATCGGAATAGATGACCCCCCCCATCTGAATTCCTTCCTTTTTTGTCCTGACCTGCACGCGTTGGTTGGCAACAATTCCGACTGAACGATGATCAATCCGCGCGTATGCAGTAACAACCGTTTTACCGTAATCGGCCTTGTACTCATCCATCGAACCTGCGTCGATGATCGTGGCCAGCAAATCGCGGATATCATAGTTTTTGCGGCCATCAAAACTAATCAGATCGTAAATGCTGTCCGGATTCCTGACAGGTTTCGACGCTGTCCGCAACCCCGACTGAGCATCTGTTTGCGCTTCGGGCAGCATGGCCATCAGCGTGCGAAGACGCCTGAGACAAGCTGGATCATCCTTCTCAAAAAAGTCCACAGTGCCGCTAATCTCCGAATGCATTCGCGCCCCGCCTAGTTCTTCGGCATCGACAATTTGGCCAATCGCAGCTTTCACCAGTGACGGCCCCGCCAGATAAAGGCCGCTCCCCTGCGTCATGAGGATTTTGTCGCATAAAACCGGAAGATACGCTCCGCCGGCCACACAATTGCCCATGATCGCGGCAAACTGCGGTACCCCAGCCGCTGAGAGCACAGAATTGTTGCGAAAAATCCGACCGAAATCGTCTTCATCGGGAAAAATTTCATCCTGCATCGGCAGGAACACGCCCGCTGAATCAACAAGGTAAATTAGCGGCAGCGCGCATTCAAAGGCGATCCGTTGCGCCCGAATGACCTTTTTGGTTGTCTGTGGAAAGAACGCGCCGGCCTTCACCGTTGCGTCGTTCGCTACGATCATGCATGGAACGTTTTCGACTTTGCCAATCCCAGTAACGACGCCCGCAGCCGGAATGTTTCCCCATTCTTCGTACATTTTGTAGGCGGCCCATAATCCGATCTCAAAGAATGACGATCCTTTGTCGAGCAATTGACGAAGCCGCTCGCGTACCGACAAGCGTCCCATCTTGCGCTGACGCTCGTGACCGGCCTTGGCGCCGCCTTCACGCAAGATCGCTTCCTGTTGCGCGATGGCCGCGCAGTGCGCACGCAACACTTCACTCGTGTTTGATCGAGACATATGCCAACGCCACGGTTAATCTGCGAAACTGGCCGAAGCAAGCGACAGAATCCGGATTCCATCTGTGCCATGTAGGGATGCATTCGAAGCTGTCCCGGCACTCGTCGCAGCACGGTAAAGGATTTCTATTCATTTAGGAGAATCCCAAAACATTTTGCCGCGACTCCTTAGGGAGACATGTGAACAGCAGTGAAAATCAGGTGAATTCCCTAGGGAATTTCAAGAACCCCCCACCCCAAAATGCACGTCATCGGTGACAAGCTCCGGATTCAGCAGTGATCAAAGGTCTGCCGGCCCCGGATACAAATCACAAAGGATTCGACCAATGAAAGAATTCCCCCGAGCATTCATGACACGTGCATCATAACAACTGGGATTTGATTTCTAGAAGGAGCATCGTGTAGAGCGCCCGAATCGAAGTTAGAACTGAACCAGCGCAAGATCATACCTGGACTACCCGTGCAACGCTCGGAATTTCGCCCTCTTGTTCCTCAGATCTCCCCGAAACCTTCGGCGACAATTTTCTCCAGGCATTCCAATGCTTCGAGCGCATCTGGTCCTATCGCTTCGAGCGTGGCGACCGCACCCTGATTCAGGTTGGCTCGCATTACTTCGATCAGGCTGAAGGCAGAAAATCTTTTGTTCTCAATCAAAATCCATATTTCGGATCGGAAACCATTTGCTCGGCGAACAAACTCTGCAGCCGGACGAGCATGTAAGCCGAGCTCATTAATGACGGTGATTTGTCTCCTCACCCGCACCTCGTCACCTGTTTTTACGATCGCCATGTTCCTTTTCCTATATTGCCTAAAGAAGGCTTTCATGCCAGAAGCAGTCTACCAGCAATTTGCTGCTCGGAGACAGACTATTCTCCGATTTCGGAACGAATGAGAATCACTCTCGCAGCCAGCCAGATCCGCTTTGGGTGCGGTCATTTGAGTTTGTTTGATCGATCCCGGCGATCAAGTCGCGCGTCTGTAGTTTTCGGGTGACTGCGCTCCTCGGGCTGGCTTCGAATTGTGGCGAGTTGCTGGTCGATTGCCAGCCGTATCGCCGGAAGATGCGCCAGAGTTATAATTTCCGGAAAGAAGCTGGAACGGGTCGGTACGGGTGGCGAGCGCCGTTCTGGGATCTGATTGGAAGGGCGAAATTAGCTTGTCTCGACGCAGCTTGCGCAGGGTAATTTCTACGACATCCGCCAGGGAAGTTCGGTCGAGGATTCTCGCGATCGCATTGCGGACGTCCAGCATTAGCATCCGCAAACCGCAATGAGCTTCGTCAGGACACGTGCATCGTTCGTAGGAGGTCACGCTTGTGCATCGAATCGGCGCGAGCGGGCCTTCAATCAAGCGAACCACTTCACCGAACCTGATCTTTGGGGCTGGCCTGGCCAGCGAATAGCCGCCGAGTTTTCCCCTTGTGGTGGAGACGAGTCCGCCGGCCTTAAGCTGAATAAAGATCTGCTCCAGAAACTTGACCGGCAGCCTTTCCTTGGCCGCGAGTTCGCTTACCTGAACGATTGGTCGTCCTAGTTCCGCCGCGACCGCGAGGTCAATCATCGCCCGCAGGGCATATTCACCTCGTTTAGATAGTTTCATTCAAACGTGCGCTGTATCATTTAAGTCCTAGCTGAAACAGAGTCGGGATGCAATCGCTTTAGCATCCATGTGGCGCAAAAGTCCGTCCCGCGAAGCTTGTTGGTCCGTACAAAGCCGCAACTCTAGAATGTTGGTGAAGGACGCGCCGACGCCACTGGAGCCAGCTTTGCGTTCTTCTTCGACTGCAGATTGCGTAACTTCTGAGTTTCGGCAGTCGGCTTATTGTTTAAACGAACTTTCATGTGCTGACTCTTGCGTAAACGCCGAGGGGTCAGACAAGCCGAAAATTTGTTGCGATTCTCTGGAATTTCGTTTAGTAGCTTCGAAGTTTTCAACGATTGTTCTGGGGGGAACAGCCGCCTCTCATGCCTGCTCTGGTGTGGGGGGCGGTCATTTTTTGATCAACAATCGGCCGAAACCATG
>DASTMV010000007.1:0-6467 GCA_035713885.1 Candidatus Udaeobacter sp.
AATTTGTTGAAACCTTACTCGGGGCTCACTTTGAATCCCAGAGGCGACTTCCTAAACACTCAGTTTCAGCGAGTACAACCAGATTTCTCTTAAATACCTATGAAGACAAAAAAACTCGAATCGGCTGGTAATGCAGATGACGGCCTGCTGCACGATGCGCGAGTGTATCTCTCAGGGCCGATGGACTTTGTTGCCTCGCGAGCTGCGGAGAAGGCTACCGGGTGGCGCACAAGAATTGGTCAGTTTCTTCGCAAACTGGGAGTCACTGTATTTGACCCGTGGGAGAAACCAGAGGTTCGGAGCATGCACGACTACGGCCGCGAAGGAGAAGGAACGACAGATGCCCGGGCTGCGTGGACCTATAAGACCGGGGAGGAAGGTGCCGCCGCACGCGCGCACGTAGCTGAGGGCTTCTGGGGCGCACTTCATCTTGACCTCCGCATGGTGGACACGAGCGACTTCATCATTTGTTACTGTCCGACGAACGTCTACAGCGTTGGCACTCCTCACGAGATCATCATGGCTCGCGACCAGCGCAAGCCCGTACTGTTTGTCAGTCCCTACGTCAGTTTTCCAGCACTCTCGCGTCTCCAGAAACACTTAGCCAAGGATACTGCCGGCGCGGCACTATTGCAGGAACTGGTCGCTCAAGTTCCCATCAAGGAGAATAAGAACGCAAGCCCAAGTCTCTGGTATATGCCATTGGTTGGCGGTGAACATTTTTTTGATGGATTCGGTTTTAGTCAGTATCGCGAGCAGTTCGGCTGGCCCGAGATCTCACTTGATAAACATGAAAAGGATGATCCGCCGCAAAGGCCGCTGCTTCCCTTCCTTGAAAAACTTAACCGCGAGCTTCCCCCCAAGTGGGATCGTACTGCAAAAAAGTTTGTTCCAAACGATGATTGGCTTTTGTGGGATTTGCGCAAGCATCAGGCCGGCGCTTCGGTCGCGGACGCTAGACAAGGAAAATCTGCATAACGCGCACCTGGAAGCTAAAGTATGATCACGCTGTCGGGCGGGTAAACTAAGACTCGGGAAACTTTTAGAAAAGAAATCCCACGATAGAAAGGCCAAAACTTTATGGGAGGAAGCGGGGATAATTGGAGCCCATCGCAAATCTTCTACAGCGAAAGTCGTTGCAGTAATGCTTAAATCCCAACCAAAGCCATAGAATCATGACGAGAATCAAACAAGGTCCTTGGACCCGCATTCGGCCGCTACAACGCGATGAACTTGATCCTTATACGCAAGCTGGAATGATGACGGGAGAGCTTACTTGGGGAGGAAATCCCAACAATCTTTGCAAGGTAATGGCATACACACCTCGCCTTCTGCAGACAGAGGTAGAGTACTGCAACACTTTTATTTTCGATCCGCGCACTGTGCGCGGAGATGTCCAGGAGGCGGGGTTCAACGACCGGTTCATCAAGGAACTTGTGATCTCCCGAACCTCGCTGATTAACCGTTCGCGTTACTCGGTGACCCATCACTCAGTTATCGGGCTAAGTCTCTTTGCGGATGCTGGTCGCAGAGACGAGGCCGTACCGAAATACTTGCATCTTCATGAACACGAAAAGCACCCTAAGGCCTACACCGAGCGAGAACGCGGCGTGCTCGATTATACTGCGAAGGTCGCGAGGGATGCTCACCTTGTGACGGATCAGGAATTCCAGGAACTGCGTAGGGTATTGACTGAACACAACCTAAAGGACGACCAGCTGAAAAACCTCACGAGGGAGGAGATGTCTCGTCACGTCGATGCCCAGATCGTCGAACTTACTTGGTTGATCGGACATTTCTGCTTATTGAACCGGTGGTTTACCGCCCTTCAAGTACCCGACGAAAGCCCTCAAGATGAGTGGAATTTTGCCGCCGTTTACCAAGACGTCGTTCCCGAAGAAATCCGCCGTCGAAATGATCAGATCCTTGGTGGTGGTTTCTGACAAGTGTGTTACTCCGCATCGTTCATTCTGAGCAAGCTTATGAACAGAAACGCGCGTAGCTATCGCATGAGTTTGGGCAACACCTATCTGCTGGCCGACCTCAAGGCCGGTCTGGCAGGTAGTACCCCCGTCCGATCCCAGTTTGTATCTTGGTACGTGGCGTTGGCGTAGGGGTAGGCGCTCGGCGGCCACCACCGATCGGGATTCGTACGCCCGCAGGACCGATCCCGATTTGGAGGGAACCGCGTGGCGCTGACTCAGAATTAGCTCCACGGGTGCGGTCTGACGATTCGCGAACACGCGAATCCGGTACAGGAGAACTCTTGTCGCGCTTTTTGGATACCTCACTCTTCGGTTTTTCGCGCCGTCGAGGTTGAACATCGATTGTGATTCGCTCCCGTTCAGCTATGCCGTCGCGACCGAACATTATGAGCGTATATTCGGTTCGCTTCACCGGAGAGACAGTAACATTTCCTTCAACTGAATCGACTTCACCGACTGAAGGATCAATCGAAGCGCGTTCGGCATTCTCCAATTTGTAAGAAAGCTTCGCGCTCTCTCCACGAACAATCGTTGTAGGAGTCCCAGTGAATCTGACAATTCGCGCCGTCGGCGGCGGAGTAAGAGGAACGTTCGGACCTATCGAAGGAATTGCAGACAGCATCGGGACCGGCGTTGTTATGCCCGTTGGAGTAGTCATGGTCGCGACCGGAGTCGCTACCGTCAGCGGCGGTGTAGCCACTGCTACCGCCGGTGCTGGTGTTGTTATTGATATTACAGGCGATGTTGAAGTCGCTGCCGGCGGTGCTGGTGTGGTTATTGAAGTTACTGGCGGTGCTGGAATCGCTGCTGGCGGTGCTGGTGTTGTTATTGAAGTTACTGGCGGTGCTGGAGTTGCTGATCGCGACCACAAGTGGAATTTCGATGCGACGGCCACGCCAACGATGACCGCGCAAATTACCGCACCCAGGCCAGCCAGCAACTTCCACAGCTTCCACGTTGGAATTGTCGGAGGAGCAACTAACCTCAGATTGTGGCGAGTGACACCTGCGCCAGCTTTGTCGCGAAGCTCTTCGCGGATTTGCAGAGCTTGATCAAGGGATTGCCGTGCATCGGAAAAATTTCCCTCACAAATAGCTTTCGTGCCATCCTGATGGCGTACCCAGGCCAGAGCGGCTTTGTCGCCTGCGGCGGTCGCGGATTGAGCGGCTAAAAACAAGGCGTTCGTCCAGGATTCCCAGCGACCAGTCAAAACTAATGGAAGCTCCAGCGATCGAGTTATGCGCATCACCTCCGCTGCCATGCCGAACTTGACGCCCCAGCGCAAGCTGTCCATCAGAACAGGCAGCGTTTCGAGAATTGTTTTTACGTCGCGCTGGCGTGGCTCAACCCAATCTGCAAAATAGGCGACGGCTCGTTTTCGCTCTTCAGTTGCCTCCACCCCCTCCGGCATGAACAGACCAAATTCTCCCGCCAGAGTGTAACGCCGCTGGCTACGCACGTCGACAGCATCTTCAGGCTTTTCCTTCGACGAGGTCGCCGGTTGATCCGAGTCTGCCACGACATGATTTACAAACCACGACCTTACGACTTTAACGCGCGATGTGTCGGCCGTCCCCGGCGGCGGTCGCAGTTCCGCGCCTAGCGTCTGAAGAAGTCGATCGTGGCCTGCCTTGTAGTCTACTGAGAGATCAACGTATTGTAAGCGGCGCAGTCGAAATGGAATTTTACATTGGCGATGTAAGACGGGGACGACCGTTTTGCCATCTTCCAACGCAAGGGAGACCTCGTCCATCACGTTAGTCGATTCCACGGCGGCAGGCGAAAGAATCACCACGAGTTGGAGACACTTTGCCAAAGCGTCCTCAACGGCACGGTCCCAGCGCTGACCAGGCGCGATGTCGAGTTGGTCTACCCATACGCCGGCCCCTCCCACCCGCAAGTCTTTGGCAAGACGCAATACGAACTCGGCGTCTTCACGGGCGTAGCTTACGAAAGCAAATTGAATTGGTGTTTGTGATGGCCGCGTGAGCTTTTCTACGGACGGATAATTACGAAACTCCGCACGATCAGGTTCGGCAAATCCGGCGTTTGGGCTCGTCCGTGGAGTGCGCGTGGAAGATGCATGGGTGCGCACTAGGTGACGCTCTTCAAGTTCTTCGAGAATTGGCTCGATATGGTCAATCTGCAGCAATTCGCTGAGCGTTGTTGTTTGCACTGGAGCACCATTAAAAATTGCGAGCGCCGAGAGAATCCGACGCTGAGCGCTGGAAAGCGGTGCGGCGATGTGAGCCGCAAATTTTTCTGGTGAACCATCGGATCGCAAGTCCTGCACAACGCTGGTCAATGCGCGGTCATTCAACCGCGCCATTGCAACCTCTTGGAGAATGCGCAGAGGATTCCCTTTAAATGCGACCGTGATCGGTTCTACGGTCAAGGCTTCGTCCGCCGTTAAAGGTCTACTTAGTTCTCGCTCGATTAGTGCCTTTACGTCATTCGCCGGCAGGCCCGCGAGCTGCGTCGCGTGCGCTTCACTGCCCCACAAATGCCGATCAGCAGAGCCGAGCAAGAACGTGCAGCCCGCAGCGACGTTCATTACTCGCTCAGCCTCGGTGCGGCTTAACTCGGCCCCGTCAAGGATCACCAATGCGTTTTTCGTCTGCAAGTCGTGGCGTAATTGCGAATCAGTGGGTCTAAAAGGAACGTCGCATTCCAAAAAATCGCCCCAGAGCAGCTGCAGAATGTCTTCGGGTGGAACGCCGCGTACGTCCCGATAAATTACACCGTCTTGGAAAAGCTTCGAATTAACCGTGTGCGCCAAATGGCGCAAGACAACCGTCTTCCCTATCCCTATCTCCCCAAAGAGCTCGACCGACTGCAGAGTTTCCAGCGCGCGAATTGCCGCCGCGGTCTCTTCGATGCGATCCAGAATGGCTGGAAACGGCCTCGGTCGAAGCTGGATCGGGACTGGACGCCCTCGAGGTTGAGGCTGTTGTTTCGTTGCCGCTACATCAACGATTCCACCGTGGACCGAACCAGTCCGCAGGACGTGTGCGCCAACCGCGATCTGGCCACTGTCCTCCCTTTGTACGCGGGCCTCAATCCGTTCCACCAATGTCGTTTGGTTGGCCATTGTGGATCGCCTGTAAAAATTAGTGACAGGTTATGCCTTTTTCAACTAAAATCGCAGACGTCAAAGCGAAACCTAGACTTCGCGCAAAGCCCCTGCGCTTGGCGCGTCCTCGGTCGTTGCGAAGCCTGGCGCGCTACGGAGTTCTCTGTTCCCTTGGAGTCAAAGTTTTAGCGGAGCTGGCTGCCCCGGTCCTTTTGTGGGTAACAGCCCGGTGGAAAGAATCGGTAACGTACTTGGTAGCGCGGCATCTTTTGCCTTGCGACGATCGTGTTTAAGAGTCACTTGCTCTGCAAATTAAGCCAACGGTGCGAAAATGACGTGACGCTGCTTCGTCGCGGATCTGAAGAGCAGAAAATACTTATACGGGTCCCGTGCTCACTGCAGAAATTGTATTTCACACAGGCTTCGAATAGGTCGTAGTGCGCCATCGCCGACTGGGAATCCGATTTCCGACCCTATACACCTACTTCACGCCCTTCGCGTTGTCCCAGTTTCCCTTCATCTTCCGAATATAGATAATCTGGCCCGTGTGATAAGCGTTATGCGTGCTGATCCTGGCGATCGTTGAAGACCATTTCGCCAGCTTCGCGTCGTCCGCTTCTTCGATCGCCTTCTCCCAAGCAGTTAACACTTCGTCGACCTGTTTCACGCTTGCTTCCCAAGTCGCCTTATCCAGACCGGCGAACGTTTCTTTGTTATCGCCATTAAATGCGATTGGCTTATCTCCTTTAAACTTCGCGAGGTATTGCTGATTCCAGAAGATAAGGTGATTTACCAATTGCACGATCGAATGATTCTCCGTCTCATCCTTCCAGCTCGCTTGTTCCGGAGTGAGACCTGCAATTGCGATGTTCAGCGGCACGAACCATTCTTCGTGATTGTGCGTGCCTCTTAACTGCTCGAGAAGAACCGACTTTAGAGTAGGTGCCGCCGCTCCGCTCTGAGACAGCGCCAGGGAACAGATGAACCCGGATGCAAGAAAGCCAAGGCGACACATTAGAACCGAAAGACAAGGCATAAGCCTATGGCGCCTTTTGGAACGTCGTTTTCGTCGACAACTCCTGTCCGTGCTCTGGATGAGGTCCATTCCAAATTCGGAAGCAGCTGCTGTCGGAGCTGATCTTCACTTCGAACTGTCGACGATCTGTTGCGCGTTCCTGATCGCGGACTCGTCGGGAGCTTTGTCTTTCTTCAGGATGTCGATCGCCTTTTGCGCCGAGGCAATGGCTTCGTTCTTGTTGCCAAGCTTTGCCTGAATCTGCGCTTTTTTGTAGTGCATAAAGTAGGCGTTCGGGTTCTTCTCCAGCGCCTGGTCGATCCACTTCGCTGCCTGGTTCATGTCCTTGTTGTTGTCATAGTAGAATGCCGCAGCCTGATAGGCGGTGCGCGGA
>DASTMV010000008.1:0-8924 GCA_035713885.1 Candidatus Udaeobacter sp.
ATCCCGTTCGGCAACAAGGTCGCCGTGTGAAGTTCGCGTGCGGTGGTGAGGCTGCCAGTCGCACTCCAAGTCCCGCTCGCAGGGTCATACAATTCAGCGCTGCTAAGAATGCTGGCGCCACCAACTCCACCTGCGACCAGCATCTCACTATTGGGCAACAACGTCGACGTGTGAAGTTCGCGTGCGGTGGTGAGAGCCCCCGTGACACTCCAGCTGCCGCCGGCAGGATCATACAGTTCCGCGCTGCTAAGAGCACCGCTGTCACCAAGTCCTCCTCCCATTAGCACCTTGCCGTTGGGCAACAATGTCGCCGTGTGAAGTTCGCGTGCGGTGGTGAGGCTGCCCGTCGCAATCCACTCCCTGAGGGCAGGATCATACAGTTCTGCACTGCTAAGAGCACCGCTGTCACCTATTCCCCCTGACACCAGCACCATGCCGTTGGGTAGCAACGTCGCCGTATGTCCATACCGTGCGGTAAGTTTGCCCGTGGCACTCCATGTCCCGCTTGCAGGATCATACAGCTCCGCGAAGCCAAGACCAATGCTACCCCTACCACCTGCCACCAGCACCTCGCCGCTAGGCAACAACGTCGCTGTGTGTTCACCGTGCGCAGTGTTGAGGCTGCCCGTGGCACTCCATGCCCCGCTTGCAGGATCATACAATTCCGCGCTGCGAGGAGCCAAGCTGTTCGCTTCTCCTCCTGCCACCAGTACCTTGCCGTTGGGCAGCAACGTTGCTGTGTGAGCCTCGCGTGCGGTGCTGAGGCTGCCTGCGATACTCCATGTCCCGCTCGCCGGGTCGTACAGTTCCGTGCTACTGGAAGGATTGCCAGTGATATCGAAGCCGCCCACCACCAACACCATGCCGTTGGGCAGCAACGTCGCCGTGTGAACGTAGCGTGCGGTGTTGAGGCTGCCCGTGACACTCCACGTCCCGTTGGCCGGGTCGTACAGTTCCACGCTGCTCAAGGAACCACCATTGTATCCCCCAGCCACCAACACCTTGCCGTTGGGCAGCAACGTCGCCGTGTGATCATAGCGCGCGATGTTGAGGCTGCCCGTGGCACTCCAAGTCCCCGTAGCAGGATCATACAGCTCCGCGGTAGTGAGAATGCCGTCATTATCATTATATCCTCCAGCCACCAACACCTTGCCGTTGGGCAGCAACGTCGCCGTGTGAACGTAGCGTCCGGTATGGAGGCTGCCAGTGTTGCTAAATGTAAACGGGGCATCGGCGGAAGAAGTGCTCCGGACGGACGCTACTCCTGCAATCATCACGTCCTTGTCGCCTGGTGCCACAGGCCTCGTGCCCGATTCCCTCGTCGCCGAAGTGGCCTTGAAACCGGAGGGTACTAGGATCGCCGAAATAGATAGCAGAGCAACCATGAGCGCGACATGCAGTGCCCAGGCTCGGCTAGATTTATCTTGTTGTTTTTTCATGAGTTGAAATCCCTAGAAGCCAGTGGTGTTGTTCCCAAGCGCACTGGCACCATTGGCCGTGTTGCCGCCCCCGATAGTGTTACTGAGGAGCGCTTGAAAACCTACGGCCGCGTTATGAAAGCTTTGGGAGGTGTTGAGGTGAAAAAGCGCATCATCGCCCTCAGCAGTGTTGCCCTTGGGATAGCCTCCGTCGGGCGCCGGCGATAGTTGTCCGTGCGCTACCTCGGAAAACACGAACCAGGTGAGCGCGAACATTATGAGAAATAGACTGCGTCGCAAAGGAGACGGGCTAATCGAGTCTTTTACGAGTGTGCTTATCGCGTTGTGGAGCTGAAACGGGTTATATATATCGGTTTTCATGACTTTTAAGGATTGCGGGCGAAGCTAGAATGAATGCGACCCTTGGTTTGCACGTGAAGTTGTTCGTCCTTGCACCCTTGTACTGTGCAAAAATCGCTCTGAGGTTACGCGGAAAGTGGCTTCGCCTTGTTAAATCGTTAATGCGGTGAAGCGATAAATCGGCAAACCAAATTATTCGGCTACCAAAGTATCTCGCGACAATTTGCACTGACGCCTCATCGGGTGTGCCGTCTCGGGCGAAAATCAATCTTCAGCGGTGCGTCAACAAAGGGCTGTGTCAGACGTGCGTAGCTGCGGCAAGGATGTCATTGCCTTGATAGGGACGCCGGGATCAGCACACAATTGTGGATCGTTCCGTCAGTGAACAACCCGCTGCCGACGATCTCGCCACAATGACTAATAACGGCGATGAGTAGCCTAACGAGGTCCCCATTGAAGCCAGCCGGAAAGAATGTGGTCAGATCGATAAGTCGGGCTAGTGGCATTAAGCCAGATAAAGGCTCGGACCTTGTTGAATTATGCTCGGTAGCTATTAAGTGGTTCGATCTGAAAAAAGTTACGGGAGATCGGTCGCGCAGTTAATTATTTTGAGCTGAGCTTACGCCGACTTGTTGCATCAATTCGGCAAATCTTGAATCCGGCCGAATCTGATCGAACTGATGGTAGTTTCGTAGGAATTGAACCAACCACGGGTCGTGCTCGGCATAAGCTTTTTCCAACAATTCCAGCGTTTTCTCTTTCTGATCGAGCCCGGCGTAGATTAGGGCCATGCTAAGCGGCGCGACGTAACTTTGTTGCGATCGCAAAATCAATTTTTGAAGAATTCTTGAAGCGTCATCTCGTCGCCCGGCGGAAGCAAGCGTATGGCCAAGCATGCCCATCAGAATTGGTCGCTCGCCGGCCGTGGCGATCGCCTTTTGAAGTTCGGCGACTGCCTGAGCGTGGAGGCCCTTCGCGGCATAGGCCATGCCAAGAAAAGCATGACAGATTGCGAAGTTCGGATCCAGCTGCAGCGTCTTTTGATATTGCTCGATCGCCTGGTCGTACCGGCGAAGGGCGTAGTAGGCTGTGCCAAGATCCTGATTACTTGCAATGGCGCCGGGACTTAGTTTTAATGCGGCGGACAGCTCTCTCATTCCCTCTTGGGTCAAGCCAATGCGGATCAGATATTCACCATAGAGATGATGCGCGGTCTCGTCGTTGGGGTTCAATTCAAGAGCACGCCTGAATTCGCTAAGTGCAGCGTCACGGTTCCAGCGATAGTAAGCTTCCACCCGTGCCAAAGGAACGTGCGCTTGTCCGATCCTCTCATTAATCTGCAACGCCTTCTTTGCCGCTTCGTCCACTTTTGGAAAAAATAAATCGGGTGGCCGATCCGCATAAAAGATCAGGAGGTCGTAAGATTCAGCAAGACCTACATAAGCGAGGATAAACTTGGGATCACGCTGAATTGCCGCATTGAAATAATCGATGCTTCGCTCTAACCCTTGCGTTGATCTTTTGTTCCAGGAGTACCTGCCCCTGAGATAGAGATCGAATGCCGTCAAGTCCCCGGTTGGCGTGCGCTCTACATCCAGTTTTTCGCTAGGTGATAGTTTGGCCTGTAACTGCTCAGCGATTGTTTTCGCGATTTCACTTTCAATCGAAAGCACATTCGTTGGAGCTCCTTCATATTGCTCTGCCCACACCTGCGTATCGGTCTTGGAATCGATCAACTGGGTGCGTATCCGAATTTGATCCTTGCTGCCTTGCATACTTCCTTCTAGCACGTATCTAACTCCTAATGTTCGGCCGATCTGCCGGAGATTACGTGCCTTATCAGGCCGGTAACCCATGACCGATGTCCGACTTATGACTTTGAGATCCGCAATTCTGGCAAGATCGTTAAGAACTTCATCCTGAATGCCTTCTGCTAGATATCCATTGTCTTTGTCTCCGACGTTTTCGAATGGGAGTACTGCGATGCCCTTCGGACTTATCATTTCACGATTACGGTTCCAAAGCAGCACACCTAAACCTATGGCGAAAGCCAGCAATGACATCACTAACACGGTCGTGCTTGGATTGCGGCGTATCCACTTTTCAGCACGGGTAATCACTCCAGCGTGTCGGGCTAGGATCGGCTCGTGTTTTAACCAGTGTTCGATATCTTCGGCCAGCGCGAGAGCAGATGGGTAACGGAGCTTTGGATCTTTCTCGAGGCACTTGAGACAGATTGTTGAGAGATCGCGATCTATCCTTGGGTTTAACAGACGCGGTTGCTTCGGCTCCGCCTCCACAACTAGCTTGATCGTCTCGTAGCTCGTGCCGCCAGCAAAAGGCGGATTCCCCGTGAGCAGGTGGTAAAGGACTGCTCCTAGTCCGTACACGTCTGTAGCTCTGGTGATCTCGGCGCGATTACCTACAGCCTGTTCTGGCGCCATGTAGCTCGGCGTCCCCATTAAGACTTCCGTGCGAGTAAGAGTGCTCTCCGTTTCTAATAGCCTCGCCAGCCCGAAGTCGGTCAGATGTGGTTCGCCATTGTCGTCCATCAGGATATTCCCTGGCTTAATGTCTCGATGCAGAATGCCGTGTTCATGGGCGAAATGAACAGCGCGCGCCAACTTCGCTAGCAGCTCCGCTGATTCCCGCACCGGGATCGGCTCACGTCTTACGGCCTCGTCAAGCTGGCCTCCTTCGATGAAGTCCATGCTCAAGTAGCACTGGCTGTCGCGCTCGCCTACCTCGTGGATCGCAACAATCCCTGGATGTTTAAGGCGGGCAGCAGCTTCCGCTTCACGCCGGAATCGCTTTAGCTGCGCTTCGGTGGCCCAGGTTCCCAGACCAATTACCTTGAATGCGACAGTGCGATTGAGACTCTTCTGCCGCGCCCGATAAACGACGCCTTGACCACCTCGGCCAATTTCCTCCAGCAATTCATAATCTACGAATTCCGTTAAAACTTGTGAGGAGTCCAGTGCCTCCTCCAGAAGTGGCGCCACCGCAGCGGTAAAAAGACACAAGCTGCAAAATCCTTTGGGGGCATCCGCAAAGAGCTTGCTGCCACATTTGCCACAAACGTCGATCGAACTCGTTGTCGGACGTATTGGCATATTCGCCAATCAGATCTAGTGATGAAGCACGGTTGTCCAAAAACGAAGCAAGGAAGCAGTGCAAACAACGGAAGGAGCATAAAGACCGTTCGACAGTGGCTTCTTAGTCATCGTTCGTTTCGTCATTTGAATTTGAGCGTGTTCGCCATTCGCATGTTTCCTTCGGATCACCTCTGCCCTTGCAATACAACGATGAAGTGTCGCAATTCTTCTTCCACATCTCCGGGCACCGCAACTGTGTGAGCGATTTCTTCCCGCAACAGCAATCGATATCGCTGACGCAGACGGTACAGTGCCTGCTTAACAGCATTTTCGCTCATGCTCATTTGGTGCGCGATCTCCGCCTGCGACGACCGGTTAGGTTCGTCAGTTAGCGTTTGCTTCAACTTCTCGAACAGCGGCGCGTTTCCCGCGATGCGATATTCATCTTCCAATCGGCCGAGCGCCTGCTCGAGAAGAGTTACAGCCCATCGTCGTTCATAAACCCGATCAGCGCTCAATGTGTCTGCGGGCCCAAAATCCGCACGTTCGCGTGCGAGTAATTCATCCAGTGGAACCAGCGTTTGGCCCTCGCCACGTTTAACTGCGAGTTCACGTCGCTTCGCCTTCGCTAGAAAATTTTTCAGCGAAGTAAGCAGATATGAACGCAAACGACCTTTTTCTCGGCGTACCGCCGCGAAGTCCTTTCTCTCGAGCAGCAAAGCAAAAAATCCTTGCGTAAGATCCTGCGCTTCCTCTGGACCGTGCCCCTGTCGACGCACGTACCCATAGAGTGGCCACCAATACGTACGGCAAAGTTTCTCGAGCGCTTCCTGCGCCGCCGACGATTCGGCCTGAGCCTCCAGCACAACGGTCCAATGGGTTGTCGTGAACGCGAGCGCTCCGTTCTGCATATTTCTCGCTATTGGGCTCGGGGAAACCTTCTTATGATCAAATCGGGCAGTGCGATCAAGCAAAAACTTGCGTCAAAAATTAAGCTTAGACTGGAGCCGCACCGGCTCTATTGCCGTTCTCGTGGTCGCGACTGCGGCAAAGATAAACCAGTAAACCTCAACAGTTAGAATTGAATTTAGGAACGTCGCACACGAGGCGATCCTCGTGCTGCAATCGATCGGTACGGAGCCGAGTGGGTTTTGAAGAGATTGAGGACGTGACGGGGTTGGATTCGACAAAAGAAAGGCTGGGTCAAGCGCATTTGACTGCCCGTCTTTTCTCCGCTCTGCGAGCCGTATTAATTAGTCGAGCATCGCTGCGATGACTCAACGCTTGGACAAATCGCATCAATTCTTTCCGCTTGCAGCTCATATGCTCGCTCACCGCCGTGAACATGACACGGCATGGTGAAATACGATTCCGCAGTGGATCTCGCATTATGATCAAGAGCAAACTATAGACAGGCGGTGCTGTGAAACGGAGAACAAAAGTTCAGGTAATTGTTAACGGCAAAGTCGCCGCCAACGATGGCCTTGGGTCTGCAATTCGGCACCAGCAAGCAGCCGGGCATCGCATCGAAGTGCGAGTGACTCATGAAAAAGGAGATGCGAGGCAGTTTGTGGCGCAAGCAGGCGAAGTCGATTTGGTGATTGCGGCTGGTGGAGACGGGACACTGAACGAAGTCGTGCACGGTTTGATGGTTCTCCCCAAGATCGCGCGGCCAATTCTGGGAATAATTCCACTGGGGACCGCCAATGACTTCGCTGCCGGATGCGGCATTCCTCCTGGACCCGAGCAGGCGGTAGCGCTCTGTATGCAAGGCCAAGAGACACCAATCGACGTCGGCAAAGCCAATGAACACTGGTTTCTAAACTCAAGCAGCGTTGGGTTCGGCGCCCAGATTACAGCGAGCACTCCGCCGGAACTCAAACGCCTGTTAGGCGCTGCCGCTTACACCATGATGGGAGCAATTCTGGCCATGAACGTTCATCAATATGACGGAAAGGTGATCTTGCCGGATCGTGAAATCACTGGCACCGGCCCAATTGTCATCGTCGGCAATGGGCGCCAGACGGGCGGCGGTATACAGGTTGCTCCTCGCGCCGATATTAACGACGGATTGCTCGATGTGCTTGTCATTCGTCACATCCCGCCCACTGCATTGCTGACCGCTGCCCGGGAGTTGCAGGAGCTTTCTCCGGATGGCGAGTACGTTTCTTATTGGCAGACCCCTTGGGCGGAAGTCCACTCCGAACGAGTAATCCCCGTTAATCTAGATGGAGAACCTGTTGAATTTTCAAGCATTCGGTATGAAGTATCGCGAGGAGCAATTCGACTGATTGTTCCCCTGAATTGTCCATTGTTACCGGCAACTATGAAAGCAGCCACGTAAGGCGATTGCCACGTCATTCCAGATTCCGTTTAAACTTTCGTCTACCGGATACATTTCATGCTACCGATTTGCTACCGATTCTGGAGTGCACGAAAGTACACGCTCAGACGGCATTTGCCTAGACAACAGACATTTGCACCGTTAGCTCAATTGGCAGAGCAAGTGACTCTTAACTGCGCTCGTTCCTAGGTAAACAGATCAATGCTACCGAATACGGCTACGGAAATTTCGGACTCAGTGAATAGTAGCGTATCCAGTCAGCAATAAGACTTTTTTTACACCGGTCGAAATCGTCAGAAAAACTAATTCCGGCGACGAAATGTTTTTCGTTTAGATCCCGCGGAAGAGGTTTCCCTGTCATGCAGCGGTTCTATTTCAGAGCTTGACACTGTAAGCGGGGAACGATGAGATCCAGATGATGCTATCAAAGGTCATTGTTAGCTTAGGGGTCGTCGCTGTGACAATGCTTCCAGGCTGCAAGCGCGCAGAGGCTCCTGCGGGTGCACCGGGATCGAAGACAGCGGGTGGGCCGCGGCCGAGCGAGATTCTCAAGTCGTACAAGGAGCATTCTCCACCGGCGCTCGCTTCCGACAATGACGTGCCTCGATTCCTAGATTGGGCGGGGGCCTCTCACGTAAACGAGCGAGAGGACGCTCGTAAAGCCATCGCAGCTGCTGGCAATAATAAGGATGTAATTCAAGCACTCATTAAAGAGGTGGAGCGAGTAAAGACTCTCGATCACACGCGTGCCCTATTGGCTCTAGCGCTCCTCGGCGAAACCCGGAGTCCCGACGCGCAAGCGTTTTTCGTGGACTTTGCGCAGCGCCCTTTGCCGACAGATGGCCCAGTAATTGAAGGAGAAATTATCGAGCAGACCCGTGCGGCGCAATTACAGGCCAAGGCAGTCGATGGACTCGCCTACGCTAACAATGAGAGCTCGAATAAAGTCCTGACCGAGATCATCGCCAACCACCCGTCGAAAATCGTTCGCGCCGAAGCTATCAACGCCTATTTGTGGAATCACGAAGACAGTGACGATGCGCGCAAGTTCCTGTCGCAATACGTTCGAAAGGACGAGTTGATCCTCATCGACCGGGTTCGCCGCAAGACGGGTGAGACCGCAGAGTCGTTTAACCGCAAGCTCGATGAATTCCTCAAACAGCATCCGGAGGTGGCGCCTCCTGCCCCGGAAAAATTAGAGGCCAGACAGAAATCGGCAGCCCAGCGTAAAGCCTTTAGCGCGGAGCCGCCGGGTTTCTAACGCACAACGAGAATAATTGAATTTGAAGACAATTAGGACCTTGGCTGCCATCATCCTCGTCGGTGGGGGAGTGGGTATAGCGATTGTTACTTACGCGGTGTGCGACCAGACCGCTGCCAGCCAGGCCGATCGAGATCTATGGAACACTCATGGCTGTTGGCAGGAATTTTTCTTGTGGCAGTATCAAGCTTACGGCCTGAATGGCAGCGATTGGAGTGGCCGCGGCTGGAATGATGCGTGTAACAACGTTCTTGAATATCCAAAGCACTGGAACGGATCATTTCTGTTGACCTATGGACTGCTCGATAACAACGACCAATCCTTCCATGGGACGGTCGATTATCGCGCCACCGCAGAGGCAGCGGCCAGCAACTTCCATAACTCAATCCATGATAGCATCGGGGACGGAACAGCAAATTTCGGCTCGTACTCCGGCGGTACAGTCA
>DASTMV010000009.1:0-60803 GCA_035713885.1 Candidatus Udaeobacter sp.
AAAGCACCGCATCGAATTCACCTTCAATGGCGCGATGGAAAATCGTGTCGGGAGAAATCGGACCAGCGATTGTCGATTCGAGATGTTCGATTTTCGACTGCAGTTCCTGAACCGCCGGCGCAATAATCTCCATTTCTTCCCGGCCGAGTTTACCGGATTCGCCGGCGTGCGGATTCAAGCCGGCAACTGCAATGCGAGGCGCGCTCTTGTTTCGAAAACGCAGAAACTCCGCTAGCAGCAAACCGACCCGCACGATCTCGGATTGCTTGAGGGCACGGGCGACTTCGCGCAGAGGAATGTGCCCGGTGACGAGCGCGACGGTGAGTCTGCCGCCAGTCAGACACATCGCGAAATTCTTAATACCGCAGCGCTCGGCAAAGAATTCCGTCTGTCCAGGGAACCTGAATCCGATTTCGTACATCCGCGCCTTATGGACTGGCCCGGTCACGATTGCATCGATTTCGCCGCGACGCGTAAGCGTGACTGCCTCCTCAATGGCGGCTGCGGCAGCGCGGGAAGTCTCAGCCGTGGGTTTGCCTAACGAGCAGTGAGGATATTTGCCAATGATCCTGTAGTCGGCGCCTTTCGGAAGTCGGTCGGCTTTCAGAGCGAGCTGGACAATTTCAGGCCCGATTCCGGCGCAATCACCCAGAGTGACACCAATAGACGGCTTTTTCCTGCTCATGCTCCTGCTGGTGACCGTAATCGAATCTGTTCAATCAAGCACGAACAGGATCGGAGAAAGAAAACGAAGGAAAAAACGGGGCGAGCGGAATTGGACTCAGAAAGTTTTGATGTACGCTTTTTCGCGGAGACTGGCGAGCCAGCGTTCCTGAATTTGCTGGGCTTCTTCCTGAACCAGTTTTTTCTCAATGTCGCCGCGGACCTCACTCAGCGATTTCGTGCTGCCGCCGTGTTTATCTTCAACCTTTAGAATGTAGTAATTGCCAGCGTAGCTGATGATGTTGCTGATTCGACCGATGGGCATATTGAAGGCGAACTTCTCCAGCGGCTCCGCCAAAGTCTTGCGTTCGATCCAGCCCCAATCGCCGCCGTTGTCCTTGGTGCTGTCCTCAGAATACATCTGCGCCATCTGCTCGAACTCCGCGCCAGCGGCGAGCTTGCCAAGCACTTCTTCGGCGAGTTCTTTTTGCGCCGGCGCGCTGGCGGTATCCTCATGGCCGGAAATCATGATCATTCGCAACTTGATCTGTTCCTTGGACGTAAATTCGTCGCGATGTTTCCTGTAGTAATCTTCAATTTTAACAGGTGAGATAATCTGGTTGATTTTGACGTTGTGGCTCTTCATCGCGCCGACAATGATTTTCTCCATCTCCTTTTGCTTGAACTCGCCTAACGTGTAATTTTGCGCCTCCAGCGTCTTCACAAAAGTATTGCGGTCGCCGCCAAAGGATTCCCGGATAATCTGCTGTACTCGCTGGTCCACGAGGTGATCGGGGATTTCGTAGCTTTCCTTTTTAAACGCCTGAATCACAAGCCGGCGATCTATCAGGTCTTTTAGTGCGAGTTGGCGCACTTCGGTCAATTTTTTCTCCAGCTCAGGCCCAGTGACCTGCTGGCGCAGCATTCTCTCCTGAGGCGAGGATAAGGCGCGCACTTGAGAGTAAGTAATGACCTCGCCGTTTACAACTGCGGCAATACCATCGACGACGGTGGGCTGTTCGGCAGCCGCAAAGGAGCGGGTTGCGAGTTGAGCAGTTGCGCTGATCGTCAGGATGACGGCTATAAATGAACGCGTGAAACGCCTCATAATTTTCTAATCAATTCGACAAGCTCCGGGAGGTATTGATCGATTTTCGATCCAACTAAACGGGGGAATTTGCCCGCGACAAGTATAAAATCTCCATGCCGGGTCAACATCACCTTGCGCTCGCGCACCTCAACGCGGCTCACCCCTGATTCTGCCGCAGCGAGTTTGATTTCGATCAAAGCGAATAGATTGTCAACGGCAGGTGGGAATGGCCCGAAACGATCTCGCCAATGGCGGCGCAATCCTTCCAATTGATCACCGGATGTGATCTCCGCAGTCTCGCGGTATGCTCGTATGCGCATAGCGGGATCGCTAACGTATCCGACTGGAATAAAGGCTGGGATGCGCTCAAGGAATGACGGCTTCGGGGTCATCACAGGTAATTTGGGGTCTGGCAAACCACGGTGTGTCGAAGTTGGCGACGTGAACTCCGCTTCGTTTGTAACGACGAAGTCCAGCCGCAGATCCACGTCCAGGCGGAGTTTCGATTTTTGTCCCTTCAGTTGAGCCACCGCTTGCCTGAGTAATTGACAATACAAATCGAAGCCGACGGCCATGATGTGGCCGCTCTGAGCAGTGCCGACGATGCTGCCCGCGCCGCGAATTTCCAAATCGCGCATGGCGATTCGAAAGCCCGCGCCCAGCGAGCTGTATTGCTTGATCGCGCTGATGCGTTTGCGCGCAGCGCCGACTGTCATCATTCCGCGCGGCAAAAGAAGGTATGCATACGCCTTATGCTCGGCGCGTCCCACGCGTCCTCGCAGTTGGTATAAATCGGCGAGACCAAATTGGTCCGCCCGATCGATGATGATCGTGTTTGCATTCGGAATATCGAGGCCGCTTTCGATGATCGTTGTGCAAACAAGCACGTCTGTCTTTCCGGCAATGAATCGCGCCATCACGGCTTCGAGTTCGTCGGCATCCATCTGGCCGTGCCCGATTTCAACTCGGGCGTTCGGACAAAGGTTGATAATACGATCGCGTACCCGCTCAATGCTGGCGATCCGGTTGTGAAGAAAGAATACCTGTCCTTGTCGATCCAGCTCGCGTGCAATAGCCGCCCGAATGATCCGTTCGTCGTATGCGGAAACCACTGTTTCCACCGGGAGACGATTTGGCGGCGGCGTCTCGATCGTAGACATGTCCTTCACTCCAACGAGGGACAGATAAAGAGTGCGCGGGATCGGTGTCGCGGAAAGGGTCAGCACATCCACTAACTTGAAAAGCTCTTTGAACTTTTCTTTGTGCAGAACACCGAACCGCTGTTCCTCATCAATGACGACCAGACCGAGCTCCTTAAACACAACGTCACCGGAAATTAGCCGGTGCGTTCCGATGACGATATCGACGCCGCCTTGGCGCAGGAGTTGCAGCACTTTTTTCTGCTCGGAGTGCGAACGGAAACGGCTGAGCATCTCGATGCGCACGGGATACTCGAGCATGCGTTGCCGGAACACCTCGAAATGTTGCTGTGCCAGAACGGTAGTTGGCGCAAGTACAGCTACTTGTTTCCCCTCCATTACCGCCTTGAACGCTGCGCGCACTGCAACTTCGGTTTTGCCGAAACCAACATCGCCGCATATAAGGCGATCCATCGGCCGTGCCCGTTCCATGTCAATTTTCGCATCGGTGATGGCTTTCATCTGGTCCGGTGTTTCGCGAAACGGGAATGAGCGTTCAAATTCCGCCTGCCATCTTGTGTCTGGCGCGAAGGCGTATCCGGACCGCGTTTGTCGCTCCGCCTGGATCGCGAGCATTTTTCCCGCGTAATCGAAAATCGATGCGGCGGCTTTGATTTTTGCGCGCATCCATTTCCCGTCGCCGAGTGCGCTCAGCGGCGGCGATTTTTTTCCAGAGCCGACATATCGAGAAACCAGATATGCTTGTTCGAGGGGAACGTACAGTTTTGCTTCATCAGCAAACTCGATCGCGAGGACTTCCTGCGTTCCATCTGTAGCGACAGCCGTCTCGGGTGAATCCGCTGGCCAGGAAGGCGACACGCCTGCCACTGCAGTCTCCGGGGATTTTTGAAGGCGAATAAGTCCAAGAAACCTGCCGACACCGTGCTCAAGGTGGACAACCAAATCCCCCTCGGCGAGTTCACTAAAATCGATTTGTGCGCGATGCCGTTCGGCGCGCCGAAGCCGCGAAAGCCGTCGCGGGTGAATTGCCAATCGTCCGAACAATTCGGCAGCGGACAGCACGACGAGGTTGGCTGCTGGAAAACAAAATCCACGCGACAATGTCCCCTCGACAAAATCGATTCCTTCCACGGTTCCCGCCATAATTTCGCGGAACCGCTCAATCTCGCCTTCGGTCTGAAAATAAATGACGATTCTGGCATCGTTGACACGCCATTCCCTTAATTGCCTGACCAACTGTGCGCGTTTTGCCTCCGCGAGAATGAGATCCCCCGCGCCGTACTCGCCGATCTCGCAATCCTGAAACGCACCGCCGAAGTCTTCCGGACCGCTTTCAATCCAGTCTTGGCTGATTTGGATCTGTGAATTTAAAGTTCCGTCAGGCTCGATATCTATGGTGAAATCGCGCTCACGAAGGTAATCGCGCACCGATCCGCTTTGATTCGTGGTTTCGTGGGCGAGTAGAACATCGATTGACCGCAGATCGCGCACAGACGTTTGCGTATCAACATCGAACTCACGCAGCGATTCGATTTGATCGGCGAAGAATTCCAGGCGGAATGGCAATGGCGCCTGCCATGAATATAAATCGAGAATGCCGCCGCGAACGGCGAACTGTCCACGAGTGGTAACTTGTGGTACGCGCTCGTAACCGCTATTCGCGAGTCGTTCGATAAGAACTTCCATCTTCTCGGTTGCTCCGCGTCGCAGCGGAATAACCGCACATTGTAGTGTACCGCGTGTGGGCGCGGCTTGACCGAGACCAGTGCGCGTTGCAACCACGATCCGCGGACCACTGTTCCGCTCGAGTTCGAGGAACAACGCCAGGCGTTCAGCTGCGATTTCCGGATCGGGCAAAACATTTTCGATTCCAGCCAACTCAACTTCTGGCAGGAATAGCGCGTCCGGCTGCCAATTAAGCAAACTCTCGTAAAAGACTTCCTGAGAATGAACGCTGGGGCAGAGAATCCAAATTGTGGAACTGGTAGCTCGCTGCTTATCGAGCGGACCACCCTGCAAAGAATATGCAATCACCGCTGCCAGAAAAGGCTGAGCTGGCTGAAACACATGCGAAAAACGGACAGGCGATTGAGCCTTTTGGATGGCGTCGAGCTTGCGCGAGATTGGTTCGCTCGCGGCAACCCGCTCCAAAAGCTCCACTGATTTTTCCACCGCAAACTTTACGCCAAATCAGCTAGATTTATAGCCGCGGCAGTATTCTTGTGCCTCCGGCAATCTAATTTGCAACGTCTTCGGAGAAGCCGATCCACTGGAGGTGAAACGCGTTGTCCTGAACGCGTTGGCAAGGAACAGCGCGAAGCGCAGTCGCTACATCTCGCGCCCGATGGCCGCGGCCACGGCACGAAGTCGTGGAACGAGGCCGGCAAAGATTTCGGGCGTGAGGGCCTGATTACCGTCACTCTTGGCTTGCTCGGGGGAATCATGTACCTCGATCATCAGAGCATCCGCTCCGGCGGCAACCGCTGCCAGCGACATCTGTGGCACGAATTCGCGCAGACCAAGAGCGTGCGTTGGATCGACGATCACCGGCAAATGCGTTCTCGATTTCAAAATCGGAACCGCGCTCAGATCGAGTGTGTAGCGCGCGGCGTTATCGAACGTGCGAATCCCGCGTTCGCAAAGAATTACGTTCGGGTTTCCTTCGTTCAGAATGTATTCGGCGCTCATAATCAGATCATTAATTGTGGCGCTGAATCCGCGCTTGAGCAGCACCGGAAGGCTGCTCCGGCCGACTTCTTTCAAGAGGGAAAAATTGTGCATGTTGCGCGTTCCAACCTGAAGACAATCCGCATACTTTTCGATCATCGGAAGATCGCGCGCGTCCATCACTTCGGTGACTACCGGCAGGCCGCTCTTTGCGCGCGCTTCGGCCAGGAAACGAAGTCCCTCTTCCCGTAACCCCTGAAAACTGTACGGGGAGGTCCGTGGTTTAAACGCGCCGCCGCGCAGAATTTTTGCGCCGGATTCCTTTACGATCATTGCGATGGACAGAATCTGCTCCTTGCTTTCAACGGAGCACGGCCCGCAAATAAGTACCACGTCCTCGTGTTCGCCCAACCGCACATCGCCAATTGGAACGGAGGAAGCACCGCGCGAATCCCGCGCCGCGAGTTTGTACGGCTTCAGCACGGGCACGATTGCTTCCACACCAGGCATTGCGGCGATCGGCTTTTCTCGCAGCAGTGCCTCGGGGCCGATAACACCAATGATCACCCGCGATGCACCCCGGCTAATTTGGGCCTCAAGGCCAAATTCCCGAACACGAGTGACAATCCTTTGGATTTGTTCCTCGGTAGCGCTCGGTTGCGTGATGACGATCATGTTACTTGTGCGGGATTATCAGAATGACGTGGGCAGGAATTTTCTGCAAGCTCAGATACAACGGCGTTCGCAACGGACGGCTGCGCTGGATGTGGGGCGCTCAAAAAGGGACTAACCTTTCGTGAGGGCCGCCTCCCTTGAACCAAACAATACTACTATCCGCCAAACTTAGTTTGTGATCGTAACAGGCGTTCCGACTGAGACGGATCTAAAGAAATTTTCCGCCATGAATTCAGGCATGCGGATACAACCATGCGACGCTGGATATCCGGGCAAATAGCCGGCGTGCAACCCCGTCCCGGATACGATCCGCATAAAGTACGGCATTGGTGTGCCTTGGAAGTGCGTGCCAGGCGGTTTCGGATCCTTCTTTATGTCAATGTTAGCGACGACGACTTTTCCGGAGGAGTCCACATAATCTCCGAACAAGCTGGAGGCGTGGTCTTTGTCCTTTTGGATAATCTTGAAGGTACCAGTGGGCGTGTTGAGCCCTTCGCGGCCTGTGGACAGTTGTGAAATGCCTACGAGCACACCGCCTTTATAAAAATAGGCGCGTTGTTCTCCGAGGCTGATTTTGATGGAAGGACTTCCGCTAGAGTGATCGCCATCCCAGTACGAGACGGTGTCACGCGGTCCAGCCGCCGGCGCGCCGCCGTAGGTGCCGCCCAAATACTCTGTGTTGCCTGAAAAGCGCGGATCTTCACCGCAACCTGCAGCGAGTAAAACCAAACCGACAGCTACGATGATCTGAGAAAAATAAAGGAAAAAACGTTCCATAAATCTTCGACGGCGTTTTAATGCGCAACTCGCGCAAAAAGTCAAGGGTAGGGCATTGCTGTGTGGCTGTGGTCCGGCGGAATCCTTGTTTTTCGAGGGCGGCGATCCAGAAGAGACGATTCACTGAACCGCCTGAGGCGATCAAGGTCAATCGCTCTACCTCTTACACCATTGATCTACCCAGTCGTTCACGGTTTTGTACCACAACTGCGAATTCTGTGGTTTAAGTACCCAATGCCCTTCATCCGGGAAATACAACATCTTTGACGGCACTTTCAGCATTTGCAGCGTTGTGAATAGATCGAAACCCTGTGAGACGTCGAGGCGATAATCGAGTTGACCATGTGAGACGAGCGTTGGCGTTTTGAAATTTGCCGCGTATTCGTGCGGCGACCATTTCCGATAAACGTCGCGTCTTTTCCAAGGCGGACCACCAAACTCCCAATTCGGGAACCACAGCTCTTCAGTCGTGCCATAAGCCGATTCTGCGTTGAACATCCCATCGTGCGAGACGATGCATTTGAAACGGTTCGTATGGCCTAACAACCAGTTGGCCATGTAACCCCCGTAACTCGCGCCCAGCGCCGCCTCGCGGTTCTTGTCGATGAACGGATACGTTTTCTCCACGTAATCGAGCCCCTTCATCAGATCGACATATGGTTTGCCACCCCAATCGCCGCTGATCGAATCGGTAAACTTCTGCCCGTAACCAGTCGAGCCGTGGAAATTGATCATCACCACCACGTAATTTCCGCTGGCCGCGAATAATTCCGCGTTCCAGCGATACGTCCACTCGTCTCCCCATGCCCCCTGCGGCCCACCGTGGAGCAAAAATTTCAGCGGATACTTTTTGTTCGGATCGAATCCCGGCGGTTTCACGAGAAAACCTTGAACATCGTCGTTGTTCGCCCCTTTAAACGTAAACGACTCCAAGGGCTGCATGTCGATTTGCGACAACAGCGCGTCGTTTATGTGAGTGACGGGCTCTGGCCGCGGCGGCGGATCGCCGATTGCCAACTCATCATTTCCGACACGGTGTTTCCAAATTTCGGTTGGCGCGACGATGGAAGCTTTTGTGTAAAACAAAGAGTGCACTCCGTCGCGTTTGGCAAAAACCAAATCGTCAGCATGCCCGGCGTGATCAAAAGTGTATTCCGAGACATTGTTGAGTGGTGGAATGATTACCGCCCCGTCGTCGTGAGGAATCGCAACTGCGATGCGTGCATCGCCGCGGTCTTCGACAGCGAAGAAGATTCCCGCAGAATTAGGTGACCATGCGAAGCTTCCAACCCATCGGTCAAACTTCTCCGTCAGATCGCGCGTCTTTCCTGATTGTCGATCTTGCATGAGGAGCCGCCATTTATCCGCTTCGAAACCGGCGCGTTCTTGCGAACGCCAGGCGAGATATTTTCCGTCGGTCGAATACAGCGGCGTGGTGTCGGCGCCAGGGCTGGTAGAGATTTTCTTCGTCGCTCCGCCGCTAATCGGCACGACAAAAATTTCGTCGTTCGTGCTGGTCGCCTCGATCTCGTCGGCGTTGCTCGTGTACGCGATCTCCTGGCCGTCTGGCGAAATCGCATACATGTCCTGTCCGCCTAACGAGAACGGCGGCACATCGTGATCGCCCGGCGTGAGATCTCTTGGTTGTAGCCGCGGCCCTGTGGGCTGCCCTTCCTGGTGCGGAGTTTCACCTTGGACGGGCCACAGGCCTGTGGCTACAGCATTCGCGTCGATGACAAACAAATGGCTGCGCTTGGATTCAGTGAATGCGTTCCAATGACGGTAGAACAGGCGTGTAAAAATTTTCGCTTTGACCTTGCTCTTCTTCAGCTCTTCATCCCGCTGTTTGTTACAGGTGTCGTCCTTGCAATCCGGATAAACCGCCGACACGAAGACGATATTTTTCCCGTCCGGCGACCAAATGCCGCCGTCGGCTCCGGTAGAAATGTTCGTGACCTGATGCGGTTTGCCGATAAGCGCGCCTGCGTTCGAATCGAAATCGCACATCCAGATTTGTGTCGGATCGGTCGCTTTCGAGGTCCAGATCAATCGTTTGCCATCCGTCGAAAACCGCGGCCGCTCCTCGTGATTCGGTGTTGGATTCAAACGGTTCGACTCGCCGCCGCTCGCCGGAACGATCCACAAATGCGAGATTTTCGTGTTCGCTTCGAGATCGACATCTACGCAATCGAACACAACCCATTTGCCGTCGGGTGAGGGGACTGGCGCGCCGACACGTTTCAGTTTCATCATGTCCTCGAACGTGAACGGGTGTTTTGTGGTTTGCGCCAGCGCTGACGTAGCAAGCGCGAATAGGAGTGCGAACAAGATTCTCATGAGGCGCAAAGCTTTCGTCCGAAGCTTCTGATTCGCAAGCATTGTGTCTGGGGAGCACGGGCTGTCAGCTTGTGCGGTTCGGCAGCTTGCCGAATGCCCAGCGCACACGGGACCCTCGCCACCGCGTTCGCGGCAAGCTGTTGCGAACTACAGGCCAGCGGCTTGCGCGCACCAGTTTTTCTGCAGCGTTGCTGGTGCTTGGGATTTCCGAATTGGTGCTTTAATATTCCGGCCATGGCTCATGTAACAATCGAAACAATCAAGCACGGCCCTTACATCGTGAAGGGCGAAGTGGAACTGATCGACGCTGACGGCAACAAGTTCCCGGTGGAAAAACGCATGGCGCTCTGTCGGTGCGGCGCATCGACCGAGAAACCATTTTGCGACGGCACGCATTCCAAAATTGGATTCAAAGCTGCCGAGAAAGCAGTTCCGGAATCAAAAGAATGAGGCGCTGTCATTCCGAGCGAAGCCGCCTGCCGCGCTGTAGCTTCAGCCGAAGGGTGGGAGGGATTTCCCGAATAAAATTTCGAATTGCGATCCTAATTGCGTTCTCGCCGTTCATCACGACGCTACGAGCCGAAAGGATTTCGTTTGTCGGCGCAACGGTGATCAACCCTGCTGATGGCAAAGTGCTGCCGAACGCAACCGTCGTTATCGACGGCGACAAGATCGAACGCGTGGCTATGGGAAAACAGGACGCCGCCACGCTCGGACGACAGGTCAGCTGCGTCGGCAAATTCATTCTGCCTGGATACATCGACACGCATGTTCATTTCTTTCAATCAGCTGACCTGTTCACGCGCCCCGACGGCGCCGATTTCAATAGTGTGCGTCCGTACAAGGAGGAGGTCGCATGGATTAAATCGCATCTCGACGACACATTCGCGCGGTACAGTCGATGTGGAATTACCAGCGTGGTCGATGTCGGCGGACCCATGTGGAATTTTGAGGTTCGCAAAAAGGCAAATCAAACCGCGAACGCGCCACGTGTTGCGGTGGCCGGTCCATTGATTTCCAGCGTGTCGCGCGAGAAACTGGATCTCGGCGATCCACCGATCGTGAAGATCGATACTCCCGAGCAGGCGCGCGAGTTCGTGCGTAAACTGGCAGAGCAAAAGCCCGATCTCGTGAAGATCTGGTACATCGTCGACAAAGATCACCCGGTCGAAAGCTTTCGGCCGATCGTGCGCGCAACCATTCAGGAAAGTCACGCGCACAAAGTCCGCGTCGCGGTGCACGCGACCGAGCTCGAAACGGCGCGCGCCGCTGTGGAAGAGGGTGCGGACGTGCTCGTCCACAGCGTGACCGATAAACCGGTTGATGACGCTTTCGCGAAGCTGTTGAAAGATCGGCACGTAATCTTGTGTCCGACACTCGTTGTTTTTGAGCGCTATGGCCGAACCTTTTCGCACCAGCTTAATCTCACTGCCGAGGAACAGAAATGGGGTAACCCGGAAGTGATCGCGTCGCTCGACGTGACAAAGATACCGCCGGATAAATTGCCCCAACGAGTTAAGGAGGCGCTGGCTGATCCGAAAGCTGTGCTGGATCACATCAACAAGACGTACGAGTTTGCGTTGCCGAATTTGAAAAAGCTCGAAGACGCAGGCGTCAAAATCGCTGCGGGAACAGACGCAGGAAACATCGGAACAATTCACGGGCCAGCGCTATTCCGGGAATTTCAATTGATGAAACAAGCCGGTTTGACGCCGATGCAGATTCTGCAATGCGCGACATCAAATGCAGCCAAACTCTTCGGTGGCGAAACCGGTGCCCACATCGGCCATCTTGAAAATGGTTATTTTGCCGATCTGGTGGTTCTCAATTCCAATCCACTCGACGACATCAAGAATGCTTCCGACATCGACACAGTAATAAAGAACGGTGTCACTTATCCGGCGGACTCGATTCTGAAATGACCCCTGTGGAGGAAAGTCGTCGGGGCGCCCGCTATCGAAAGCTACTGCGATCGCACGCAAACGAGTAAAATCCCTTGCTCGCTGCGACGGCCAGCGGAAATTTTCCCATGGCTACCTACCCGACCAAATACGCGAATCCGGAAGCGCTGGTGGAGACTGATTGGCTGGAAAAACATCGTAACGATGACGGAATCCGGATCATCGAATCGAACGAAGACATTTTGCTTTACGACACGGGGCACATTCCCGGCGCGGTGCATATCGATTGGCGCGCCGATCTCCAGGACCCGGTGATTCGGGATTACATTTCACCGGAAAAGTTTGCGCGGCTTTGCAGCCGGCACGGAATCACGCCCGAAACCACGTGCATTTTTTACGGCGACAAGGCGAATTGGTGGGCGTGTTACGCACTTTGGGCATTTCGATTGTTCGGACATGACAAGGTGAAAATTCTCAACGGCGGCCGCGACAAATGGAAAGCAGAACGCCGCCCGATGACGCGTGAAGTTCCAAAATACGCAGAGACAAACTATCCGGTTCCGAAGAGACGATTCGACCAAGAGATCCGCGCCTTTTTCGACGAAGCGTTGGCGCAAAGTAAAGCCGGCAAACCGCTTATTGACGTGCGTTCGCCGGGAGAATATCGCGGTGAGATCACGCACATGCCTGAGTATCCGCAGGAAGGCGTACTGCGCGGCGGTCACATTCCCGGGGCAAAAAGCATGCCGTGGAAAACAGCCACGAACGATGACGCGACGTTCAAGCCGGCTTCGGAGCTGGCGAAAATCTATTTCGAGCAGTGCGGCGTTTCTCCTGATAAAGGCACCGTGGTGTACTGCCGAATCGGCGAGCGTTCCAGTCACACCTGGTTTGTGCTCACCTACCTGTTAGGCTTGGATAATGTCCGCAATTACGATGGTTCATGGACCGAGTGGGGCAACAAAGTCGGCGCGCCGATTGAAAGAAGCGCTTAGCAACGGCCCATTGCAGGTCGGCCGTCCTCAACTGAGCGCTAGGACGATGGATGTGCGCTGAGGACCGCACCCTGCGCAGCGTTACGGCGACGGTGGGTATTCCCAGAATTCAGGAATCAAATTCGGCCGGTTTCTTGCAATAGCTCATGAATTAATTGCATTCGTTTTCGCGCTTTCCGGCTGGAACGAAGTTTCGCAATCGAGCGTTGAATCCGTCGTGTCCAGTTCAAATTTGCCTTTGTGCCTGGAACGTTGAACCGATATGCCCGCGCCAGTAAATCGGTGATCATGACGATTGAGATCCAGGAGTTACAGCTGAACAGCGCTTTCATCATTGCCGGATAAAAATCTTGCTGAAAGTCGAGCTGGTCGATTGCCGGATTGCAACCGGCGAACAGCGCAATCTTCTCGAGTGTGACTCGCGCCTGTTGGCCGGTCTCGGAATGAGAATGCGCCAGCGCCTCATCCCATAAAGCGCGAATTGGCTCGTGATCATGGGTCGCGTACGTAGCCACCGAGAACCGGTCATACAGCTCCCCGGGAATAATCATCCCGTCTCGCGTTTCCCATTGCGGAATTTTGAATCCAGCAATCTGAAGAAAGTGCAAATTAGGCCGAACGTAATCGGGTACGACCCCGAGGTCTTCTCCGACCACGCGAGCGGCACCGGCTTCTTCCATCACCGCGCGCAGATATTCTTCGCCGTCGTGCTTGTTGGCTTCGCGGTTTTCCGCTGTGTCGTCGTTGCGCGGAACGAAACGCGGGGCGCGGCCCCCAGTTAGTTCCAGCATTTGGCGTGCATCTAACGGCAGGAATTCTTTGTTCCTTTGCGGTCGCCATGGAAAGGCATAGATCCGATAAAATCCCTGAATGTGATCGACACGAAATAGATGGAAGATGCGCCGGGTCGCTCGCACGCGTTCGCGCCACCATTGAAAATTTTTCGTGCGCATGGCGCTCCACTGATAGAGCGGAATTCCCCAGTTCTGGCCCCATTTTTGGGTGAAAGGGTCCTCCTTGAAATGCGGCTCAGGCGGAGCGCCGCCGAACCAGTCGAGCACGAATTCATCCGGGTGGGAGAAGACGTCCGCACTGTAATAGCTGACCCCGAAAGGGATATCGCCCATTAGGGCGACGCCACGCTGTTCAGCGTGCGCTTTGATCTCGCGCCATTGCTGGTGTGCGATCCATTGAACGTAACAAAAGAAATCTCCGCGGCGCGCGAGAGCTGCCTGACTGTCTTTAGCGAGGTCGCTTAGCCAATGGCGTGCGTTTTCAATCGTCTGATGCTGCGTCGGCCATATATCCCAGGCGGCGCTGCCATTGTTTTGTTCTATGAGAACACGGAAGAGTGCGTAATCCCCCAGCCAGGATGATTCTTCTTTGCAGAATTCTCGAAATTCAGCCTGTCGTTTCTGGTCCGCGCCTGCGCAGAAATTAGCAAAAGCCTTTTCGAGGATTCGCTGCTTTAGTTGTTTGACCTGCCGGTACTTTACCCGGCCACGCCGGAGACTAGGAAGATCGCTGTCGGCGAGTGCAGCTTCAAAGTCTTCGCGCGTTAGGTCCGGAGGCGTGTTTGAACCGAGCTGCAATGTTGCCGGTTCAATCGACATGGCACTGATGGCGTTATACGGGCTATTATCGGCTCCGGTTTCGTTAATCGGCAGGAGTTGGACAATCTTAAATCCAATTTCGGCAACCCAATCGATAAATTCCCGCAGCGCGCCGATATCACCGATTCCCAAGTCGTCGTTCGCGCGGAGGGCGAACAATGGCACGAGAATTCCAGCAATTTTTTTCGCCGGCGACAGATCCATAAGTTCCCAGATTACGCAGATTTTTAGAAATCTTCTTTGTAGTGGATGTAAATCTGCGACGTCTGTGGAGAATCACGCTCGTCTTACCTGCCAATCTTCAACGAGCACGCTTGGAATTTCCTGAAGAAAACGCGAGGGTCGCTGGAATACGTCGCCGTATCCACCGCTCAGGCGCATGTGCGGATAGGTCAGATAAAGCTCGTCGCGGGCCCGCGTGATCGCCACGTAAAATAAGCGCCGTTCTTCTTCAAGCGCAGCGCGAGTCTCGAGCGAACGATTGCTTGGAAACATTCCGTCGGTCAGCCAGATCAGAAATACCGTATGAAACTCCAGGCCTTTTGCCTGGTGCACACTGGAAAGATTGACCGCTTCTTTTTCTACATTTTGGCCCGGTGCGGCTTCTGCATCGACGTTGCTGATCAAGGCCAATTGGGAAAGAAATTCATTCACGTCTTTGAATTGACGGGCGAATACAGCAAGCTGATCGAGGTCTTCCCGACGGAGTTGATAGTTCGCAAAATTCACTTTGGCATAATCGTCATAAATGGCTTCCACAATGGATGTGATCATTTCCGATGGCGCGTTTGCTTGCCCGCCCGGCGCGATCTCGTCCAGCGTGTGCGCCAGCTGCGCCCACATTTTCTTCGATTTCCCCGGCACGCTCATCGCAAAAAGGCGTTTCCCCATGGCATAGTCGAGGCCGCCCACACCGGCAGCATCTGCATTTGTTTCAGAGCCGCCGCCAGTGCCCGCGACTACAACACCGCTTTCCCATGCCCGCCAAAGATTTTCCGCCGTGCGATTACCAATCCCGGGGAGCAATTTCACCATGCGATGAAATGCGACTTCATCGCGCGGATTTGCCACGAAGCGTAGGAACGAAGTCACGTCTTTAATGTGCGCCTGCTCGAAGAACCGAATGCCGCTGGTGATTTGGTATGGAATGGCTCGGCGCGACAGCTCCAGTTGCAATTCGAGTGCGTGGTAATGCGCGCGATAAAGCACGGCGATGTCGTTGAGGTCAACGTTTTCGTCACGCAATTCGAGAATCCTTTGCGCAACAAACTGCGCCTGCTGCGAGCTGTCATTCAGCGCCACCAGTGCTGGCTTCAGCTCCTTTGATCCGCGTGTCGCGCTTAGATGTTTCCGGAACTGCTGAACATTCTCGGCAATGGCTGCGTTCGCCACCTCCAGGATCTCCGGCACACTGCGGTAATTCATCTCGATTTTGAACACCTGCGCATCCGGATAGCGTTTCGGAAATTCAAGAATGTTTTGGAAATTCGCGCCGCGCCAGGAATAGATCGACTGCGCGTCGTCGCCGACCACCATCAGGTTGTGATGGTCGCGCGCGAGCAAGTCCACGAGATCCGCCTGGATTTTGTTCGTGTCCTGATATTCATCGACAAGAATGAATTGAAACTGGCGTCGGTAAACCTCCGCGATCTGCTCATGCTGCTGAAACATCAACAACGTTTTTTGCAGCAAGTCGTCGAAATCCAACGAGTTCGTCGCCTTTTTCTTTTTTTCGTATCGGTCCCGAACGTCCTGGATTTTTTCGAGCAACGGCAGGAAGTAAGGAAACTTTTCCGCAAGCAAGGCCTCCAGCGGCATCTCGGTGTTGATGACGAAGCTGAAGATTTCGGCGAGCACGTCACCTTTTGGGAAACGGATCTCCTTGGGGTCAATTCCTGCGCTCGCCACAACCGTGTTGATCAAATCCTTTTGATCTTCGCGGTCCATGATGGTGAAGCTGCTGGAGTAACCGAGGGCGTTACCATGCCTTCGCAAGATTCGATTTCCTACCGAATGAAACGTGCCGCCCCAAAGTCCGCTTGCGTCGACGGGCAGCAAATCGGCGACCCGATTTAGCATCTCGCGCGCGGCTTTGTTCGTGAAGGTGAGCAGGAGAATGTTTCGCGGATCGATTCCATTTTCGAGTAGGTACGCCACACGATAGGTGAGGGTGCGCGTTTTTCCCGAGCCAGCCCCAGCAATCACGAGGATGGGTCCGGGTGGGGATGTCACCGCCGCAAGCTGCTGTTCATTCAGCTCAGCAGCGTAGTCGACGTGAATCGAGGTGGATACGGGAGCGCGTTGCAGCGTGTATTGACGGGACATCTGTGATTGCGGAATCGGATTTGCGACTGCGGTGAAAGGAACCGTAGCATCAAGATCCACGCAAACTTGTCCAGAGCTGCCTAGCGGCAGGATGCGGCAAACGGTACTTTACTACACTGCGTCTGCCGGTACTGGCTGAGCGACAGGATCAACCCACTTCCCGTGCTCGCGAATCAAATCTTTGAGTCGATCGACTGCTTCCGCTTCGGGGATGTTGAATTTCACCGCCCTTTTCCCCACGTATAGATTCACTTTGCCTGGCGCGCCGCCGACATATCCAAAATCGGCGTCGGCCATTTCGCCGGGACCATTCACGATACAGCCCATAATCGCGATCTTTACGCCCTTCAGGTGAGAGGTCGCCGCTTTGATTTTTGCAGTCGTGGTTTGCAGATTGAACAGCGTGCGTCCGCAAGAAGGGCAAGCCACGTAATCGGTTTTGAAAATCCGGGAGCCGGCTGCCTGTAAAATGTTGTAGGACAAACGAAGAGCTTGTCCCGGCGCCTCCTCGCCTTGAACCAAAATCGCGTCGCCGATTCCGTCGCATAGCAGCGAGCCAATATTGGTGGAGGCTGTGAGAAGGGTCGTTAAAAACTCTGGGGTAGGGATGCCGCGCTGCGGCGTCCGCTCAGCGCAGCGCGCCCGCCCTACCTCGAAAATGTCTTTCAATAAAATTGGATGCCGCGGCTGTAATCGCGTTGCAAGTAAGCGGAACGCGGCGACCACTGGAAGCTGGGTATTATCGCACACGGTAACGATCTGCGGAGTCGAGCTTTGATTGATTCTGTCGACGGCGCTTTCATCGAGTGGATCGAGTTCCTGGATCCCAGCATGCTCGTAAACAATCTCCGGCTGGTAATCGCCCATTCTGTCGATCTTATGCGCAATCTTGTCGAAGTTTGCCTGGGTGACGACGACGCGAATCAACTCGTCTCCACCGACTTTCGTTCCGTCGCGATCAATCTTTTCTGTCGCACGCCGCTGGTAGGAGAAGGGATCAAAAGAGATCGCTGTAGTGGCAGCAGTCCCGCCTGCTTGTTTTGCCGGCGACACAGCCGCCGTCACAGTTGAAATTAATCGAATGAGCGCTTCTGCCACGGGAATCTCGCGAGGACTGTCTTCAGTCAGCGAGACGCGGATCGTGTCACCAATCCCATCGGCCAGTAGCGATCCAATACCGATCGCGCTTTTGATGCGCGCATCTTCACCTTCGCCGGCCTCGGTGACGCCGAGGTGCAGCGGATAATTCCAATCGGGGCCGAGCTCATCTAATCGCGCCACCAGCAGCCGATAGGCTGCGATCATCACTTTCGGATTGCTCGCCTTCATTGAGAAAACGAAATCGTGATAATCGCGGTCGCGCGCGATCCGGGCGAATTCCAACGCGCTCTCTACCATCCCAAGCGGCGTGTCGCCATAGCGATTCAAAATGCGATCCGAAAGCGAGCCGTGATTTGTGCCGATCCGCATGGCGACACCGCGGGCCTTGCACAATTCGACCAGTGGCGAAAACCGTTCCCGAAGTCGGTTCAATTCCGCTTCATATTGCTCATCGCTGTATTCCCGGATGACGAACTTCTTCGAGTCAGCGTAATTGCCCGGATTAATTCGGACTTTTTCGACCCACTTGGCTGCTTCCATCGCGGCCTCGGGCTTGAAATGGATATCGGCGACGATTGGCACGTTGCAGCCGAGTTCGCGCAGGCCTTTAGCAATCTGTTCGAGGTTGCGCGCATCCTTCACTGTAGGCGCTGTGATCCGGACAATTTCGCAGCCGGCTTGCGCCAGCTCGATTGTTTGTTGGATGGACGCTTCCGTATCCATGGTGTCACAGGTAATCATCGACTGGACACGGATCGGATTATTCCCGCCAACTCCGACGTTGCCTATTTTGACTTCGCGCGTTTTGCGACGCTCATAGGCGAAAGGATTACCACAATAGTTCACAAAACCAGAATGTACGGACACTCAAGCAACCTCGCAATGCGCTGCCGTCTTACGGCGTCTGGGAGTTTTTGCTGGGAGATTGCGCCTCAAGCTGATCCAGTTTCTTTCGGACAAACGGCAAATCCTGGACGTCGAAAAACGTAATGTAGAGCATGTAACCGATGATCAGCACCGCACAACTGGTCTGCACTACCTCCAGCACTCGAATGTTCACTGGCTTGCGTCGAACCGATTCGATGAGTGCGAGTACGATGTGTCCGCCATCAAGCACTGGAATCGGAAGCAGGTTCAGAATCGCCAGGTTTACATTCAGAATCACGCTGAACCAAAGCGCCAGCTGCCAGCCGCGTTCGCTTCGGAAAAGCAGATAGTAAATGCGACCGATTCCCACCGGTCCACTCAAATGCTGGAGCTTGACATCCGATTTAGGCGAAGCGACTGCGCCGATTGTGTTCAGAGTGCTGGTGACACTGTTGTAAACCTGTTCAATCGGGTTGGGGTGCTGGATCGAAACAATCCCCGTTGTGTCCCATTGAATTCCGATTCGTGGCTTCAGTTTGCCATCCGTGGGCAGGGGGGTGGGTTTCACTGGAACATCCAACTTGGCCCCATCGCGTTCTACATGCAGCACCAGCTCATCCTTTGGATGCTTGTTAATGTATTCCAGCAGAGCAATCGGGTTGTAGATGGGTGTTTGATTGAACCCCCGGATAATGTCTCCGGTGCGCAGGCCAGCCGCTGCTGCCGGCGAATTCGACTCGACTTTGGCGATGATTGGCGTTTCCGCCGGATAAATGAGCAGTTGGCGCACGCTTTGCCTGCGCCATCCGCGGGTTTCTGCTTTGTACGGTTCTACCCACACGGTTTGCACCGTTCCATCCCGCTGAAACTTCACCGCGATCTTCTCTCCTTCGCTGCGCACAACATCCCAGCTGATGCTGTCTTTCATTCCCATAAAACGCCTGACCGGCTTACCGTCCACCGCCAGGATTTTGTCGCCAGGTTGCAGCCCAACCTTCTCCGCCGGCGAATCCGGCGCAACGTAGCCGATTACTGTAGTTGAATCGGCTTCACTCACCGGGTGGCCAACAGCCCATACGACTGCGGCAAAAATCAACGCCAGCAAAAGACTGAATACCGGGCCGGCGACGGCGACGATAATTTTGTCGAGTGCCGAAATTTTCGGCAGCTTCGCCCGATCGACATCAGCTTTACCCTCGATAATGTCCATGGGCGCCAATTGTGGTAGCGCGACGAAGCCTCCGAATGGCAGCGAGCCGAGCGAGTATTGGACGCCGTTGATTGTTCTTTTCCAAAGCGGCTTGCCAAACCAAATGCCGAATTTCTCAACGTACAGACCTCGCCACCGCGCCGCCAGAAAATGGCCAAGCTCGTGCACTACGATGAGCAGGTTAAACAGGATCAAAACCTCGATCAGGATAAAGATGACGCGAGCGATATGTAGAATCATGTCGTCAGATAATGATCAGTGATCGTTGGACACGCTGTTCTGTTTGCTGTTGGAAATCTTTTACCGTTTTGCCGATTGCACCCAGTTTTGTGCCTGCGTTCGCGCCCACTGATCGGCTCCCAATATCACATCGAGATTGGGACGCGCAACAGTGGTGTGCCGGTTCATGGTGTCTTCAACAATTCCCCAGATTTGCTGGAAGCGAACCTCTCCTTCTAAAAATGCTGCTACGGCGACTTCGTTGGCGGCATTCATCACCGCCGGCAGTGTACCGCCTGTTTCCCCGGCGCGGCGCGCCAGATTCAATGCTGGAAAATCATCGTAACGTGGAATGGAAAATTCCAATTTCGATAACTTCGAAAAATCGAGCGGCGGCAAGGTGTTCGGGACGCGATCCGGCCAGGTCACAGCATATTGAATCGGGAAACACATGTTCGAGTAACTCAACTGCGCGAGTGTGGAGCCATCTATGAATTCAACCATTGAATGCACGATGCTCTGCGGATGGACGACCACTTCCACGCGCTTCATGTCTACGCCAAAGAGCCAGTGCGCCTCGATCATCTCCAGGCCTTTGTTGAACAACGTGGCGGAATCGATGGTGATCTTGGGCCCCATGTTCCACGTCGGATGCTTTAAAGCCTGCTCCGGGGTGATCGAATCGAAATCTTCCCGCGATGTTTCACGAAAGGGTCCACCAGAAGCTGTGAGGATGATCCGTCTGACGTCTGCCGGACGTTTGCCATCCAGACATTGAAAAATCGCGTTGTGCTCGGAGTCCACCGGCAACACCTGCACGCTGTTCTTGCGCGCCGCGTGCATGACAATCTCGCCTGCCATCACCAAAATTTCCTTGCTCGCCACCGCGAGATCTTTTCCCGCCTCGATTGCCGCCAGAGCCGGTCGCAAACCGCCGGTGCCGACGATTGCTACCAGCACAATGTCGGCTTTCGTCAGGCAGGCGATCTCAACCAGACCCTCCTCGCCGGAAAAAATTCTCGGCGCATAATCCAACGCTCTCCGAAGGACCGCGATCTGGCTCTTATCAACCAAACACACCGACTCCGGCCGCACTTCGTTGGCAGCCACAGCGAGCTTCTGCGCATTGCTTTTCGCCGCGAGCCCAACGATCTCCATTCGCTCCGGAATATCACGAGCCACTTTCAACGCGCTCTCGCCGATGGAGCCAGTTGCCCCCAGAATAACGACACGCTTACGATTCATTTGGACAGAATGAACAGATTAACAAAATGAATCGATCAATCTAGAGAAGGGCTTGCTCGTATTTCGGCAGTCGAAATTTCTTCTTGTACTCTAAACGCTCCATGATAGACCAACTCCCAAAATCCCGGCCCGAGACTTGAATGAATCTTCATTGCTGCGCCAATTACCTGGCCGCACAGGTCGTATTGTCGGAACCGCTACCGTTCTGTCCATTCTGTGCATTCTGTCAGTTTCCTACGGCAGCCGGATCACCAACCGCAGGTAAAAGAACAACAATGGCGCGGTAAAAAGAAGGCTGTCCAGAAGATCGAGCGCGCCGCCAATTCCTGGAACCAGATTGCCGGAGTCCTTTACATCGGTACTTCGCTTGATGATGGATTCAGCGAGATCGCCGAGCACTGCCGCGAACCCGAGGAGCACACCGAGGATGCTTGCGTGGGTCCAATTAAGCGCCGGCAGATGGCCGGGCATGAGTTTATACAAGGCCAAACTCGACAGGAGCGCGAACATTATGGCGCCGAAGAAGCCCTCCCACGTTTTCTTCGCGCTAATGTGCGGCACCATCAAATGCCGTCCAATGGCGCTGCCTGTGAGATATGCGCCCATGTCTGCAAACTTTGTGACCACGATCAAATACAAGACATAAAATTGTCCGGTCAGTTGACCCGTGCTCGCACGTGGCGGCAGATAAACGATTTTAGTGATGAAATTATAAAGCCAGAGAACGTAAAGCAGCCCAAACAACGTGTAGGCCATGGTCTGCAACGGCTCATCATGACGCAAGCGCGCAAACATTTGCCGCCCAAAGACGGTCAATAAAAAGAAAAGCAGAACAGCGACTTCGAAGTCATAGGAACTCTCCGGGCCGATTTTGGAGAAATAATAAAAACTGCCGGCGAGCATTACGGCGCCGCAGATCATTCCGGTGATTTTGAAATTCGGAAGCCGCTTGTGATCGAGCATTCGGTAGAATTCCCAAAGCCCGATCATTCCGAACGCGCTAATTAAGACCCAGAACAAGATCTCGTAACCGGAAAACATGATCAGCAACGCGACGGTCCAAAGCGCAATCGTGCTGATAAATCGCAGAATGAACGCGGAACGCGCCGTGACGAGGTTCGAACCGGTTTGTTCCAAAGTTGCAGACATGCGCCTGCATCATCTCGAAGGAAGGCACAGTGTGCAAGACGGGAGCGCACCGGCGACTTGTTCTCTGGTCATTCTTCTTGGGGCCTGCTATGGATTCCATCCGCGATGAACGAATCTGCGGCGCAAGCAATCGATCGCCGGCCAATTGCCACGCGAAACCGCAAATGGGCGCAGACGGCGACCACGTGGCTGGCGTCACGAAAAGCGTCGCCGAATGTAATTTCGATTGCCGGCATGTTCGCATGTTTGGTGGCCGGCTTGGTGCTGGGGCTCACATCGGTTTCCTATTATCGAATCTTCTGGCTCATAGCGGCGCTTGGTGCGCAACTGCGCCTGACCGCAAACATGCTCGACGGGATGGTTGCGCTGGTGTCGGGCCGCGCGTCTAGAGTAGGCGAACTTTACAACGAAGTTCCCGATCGCATTTCGGACGCGGCGGTGTTTATCGGCGCAGGCTACGCTTGGGGAGGAAACGCCGCGCTCGGTTACATTGCAACGATTCTGGCAATTTTTACCGCTTACGTTCGGGCTGCAGGAAAAATCGCCGGCGGGCCTAACGAATTTTGCGGCCCAATGGCAAAGCAACACCGGATGCTGGTGATTACCGTGGCCTGTCTTTACTCGGCGGTGGTTCCGCGATCATGGCAGGTATTCCATTTCAGCAGTGTGGCGATTGGCGTAATGACGATTGCTCTGGCCGTGATAATCGCAGGTTGCCTGATCACCGTCGCTCGCAGGCTCCGACGGGTCGCACACGCTTTGAGATGAACAATACGACCTGGCAACGCCTCTTTGGCTTCCGTCATGCATTCGACGATGGCGTGACCCTCGTTTTGACCGTTGTAGCTGTTGGTCTACTCGTGTTGGCGCCGCTGCTGATTTTCATCACCACGCGAGCGGCAAAGAGCACTCCCGAAAAGAGAAAGGAACTCTGGGACCGTTATGGCTCGTGGATTTGGCTGGCGCTCTGCATTCTGATACCGATCCTGGCAGGCGCTTTTTGGACAATCCTGGGCGTCGCCGTGCTGAGTCTCCTTTGTTATCGGGAATATGCGCGCATCACCGGCCTGTTTCGCGAGCGCACCATCAGTTTCATCGTGGTTATTGGTATTCTGGTTCTCACGTTTGCGGAATTAGATAACTGGTATCGCCTCTTCGTTGCGTTGTTTCCATTGACAGTCGCGTTGATTGCCATTGGCGGATTAATTCCTGATCAACCGAAGGGATACATCCAACGCGTTGGCCTGGGTGTTTTGGGATTTGCTCTTTTCGGAAGCGCTCTCGGAAACCTTGGCTACATGGCAAATCATTGGAATTACAGGCCGATGCTCTTGTTGATCATCTTCGCTGTGGAACTGAACGACATCTTTGCCTACATCTGTGGTCATCTGTTTGGTCATCGGAAATTTGTTCCGAACACGAGTCCGAATAAGACCGTAGGCGGGGCACTAGGTGCGCTGATCTTAACAACGCTGCTCGTGGCCGTAATTGCTCACTTCATCTGGAATGACACCGCGTTAGATAACCCGATCTGCCTGACTGGTCTCGGCATCATCGTCAGCGTAGTCGGCCAGTTTGGAGATTTAATGCTCTCCTCAATTAAGCGAGACCTGGGTCTCAAAGACACAGCGAAAGTGATCCCGGGCCACGGGGGTTTGCTGGATCGTTTTGACAGCCTGATTCTCGTTGCGCCGGCTGTGTTTCACTACGTCAACTACTTCATCGGGATCACAGAGAGTCATCCGCAGCGAATTTTCTCCGGCTAATTCTGATGAAACCGTGGCAACTCCAGCCAGCGCGTGATACCGGGCTGAGTCCGACTGAGCGTTTCCGAAGCGTAAGGCGCGAGAGCGGTCTGCTTGAAAGCCTGGCGCAGCAGACTTGGTTTTCGGTTTTGCGAATTTATTTCGCGATCGCTCATCGACTCACGATTACAGGCCGTGAGAAGTTACCCCCGCACGGACCGTTTGTGCTTGCAGCAAATCATGGCAGTCATCTTGACGCGCTGGTTCTCGGAGCTGCACTGAGCCCGCGTCATCGCGAGCGCGCTTTTCCGATCGCGGCAGGAGACGTTTTTTTTCAGACGAAGGCGGTCAGCGTGTTCTCAGCAATCGTGCTCAATGCGCTGCCAATGTGGCGGAAAAACTGTGGCCCACATGCTCTTGCAGAACTGCGCCGCAAATTGCGGGAAGAAAAAGCGATTTTCATCATTTTTCCGGAGGGTGCGCGTACTCGTACCGGCTCGATGATGCCTTTCAAACACGGGCTCGGGATGCTCGTTGCTGAAACCGATGTGCCGGTTGTGCCTTGCGGTCTTATCGGAACATTCCAGGCTTTGCCGGCAAATGAGAAAATTCCGAGTCCTGTAAAAATGAAATTAATTATTGGAGATCAACTTCAGTTTACGTCAACAGCGAATGACCGCAGCGGCTGGTCACAAATCGCCCAGCGCGTGGAATCCGCAGTGCGCGCCTTGATTTCTCGTTAGGGCCGGGTGGCAGGCATCGCGCTGCGATGTCCACACGCCACAGCGCGGCCTTCCTCCCTATTGGAAGGCGTATTGTTCCAGCTTTTTCGCCAGGTCTGGAGGAATGTGCGCAACGATCAGCACATCGTTGCCTTCGTAACGCAATTCGAGCACGTGACCGACTCGATGGATTTCAGCGATCAATGCGCTTTCGTTGGCCTGAAGCCGGAATCGCGAGCGCAAACGCCACGAGCTAAGCGCGTGTTCCAGAGCTTCAACGAGTTTGCCGATTCCTTCTCCCGTTCGCGCGGAAATTGCGACGCTGCCGGGAAATCGCTTGAGATAGGAATCAATGAGTTCGCGGTTCGGCAGATTATCGACCTTATTGAAGACCAGGAGGGTCTGCTTGCCGTAAGCGTCTAATTCTTTAATTACTCGATCGACTGCTTCCATCTGCTCCTCGACGCGAGCGTGACTCAGATCGGCAATCTGAATGAGCAAATCGGCTTCGCTCACTTCTTCCAGTGTCGCCTTGAACGATTCGATCAGCGTGTGCGGAAGCTTTCGCAAAAACCCAACAGTATCGGTCAGAAGCAGTCGCTGTTTGTTAGGTAGAACGAAGCTGCGCGTCGTGGGATCCAGCGTGGCAAAAAGTTTGTCCTCCGCTACAACGTCCGCTCCCGTTAGCAGATTTAACAGCGTTGATTTCCCAGCGTTCGTATACCCGACCACTGCGGCAACCGGCCACTGGTGGCGTTTGCGCCCCTGTCGCTGGATTGCACGCGTCTTGCGCACCGATTCCAACTCACGCTCGAGTCGTGCAATTCGTTCCTGCACCCGGCGACGATCAACTTCCAATTGCGTTTCACCCGGGCCTCGCGTGCCGATGCCGCCCGTCTGCCGCGACAGGTGATGCCACATCCGGGTCAGGCGCGGCAGGAGATATTGCAGCTGCGCGAGTTCGATTTGCAATCGGCCTTCCCGGCTGCGCGCGCGCTGCGCAAAAATATCAAGGATCAACTGCGTTCGATCGAGGACCTTGCGCGCAAATAAATTTTCGAGATTGCGTCCCTGAGCGGGCGAAAGTTCGTCATTAAAAATGACTGAAGTCACATGTTGGTCCTGACACGATTCTTTAATCGATTCCGCTTTGCCGCGGCCGATGTAATAGGGCGCGGTCGGTTTTTGCAATTTCTGCGTCACCGTATCCACGACTTCAGCCCCGGCGGAATTTGCCAGCTCGCGCAATTCGTCGAGGGAATCGTGCAAGTCCCATCTGGAGACTCCTTCCTTTTCCAAGCCGATCAGCAGCGCGCGCTCTCGTCTCTTTTGCGGACGCGTTTCAATCATTAAGTGGGGCGGTTTTTGTAGCCACGGTGCTCTGCGCCGTCTGCAAGCCTTGTATGCGGAAAGAGACGCCCACAGGGGCGTGGCTAGAGCATCTCCCAAGGCGAGTTTCAATCATCCCTTTGGCCAGTCTCCGGCAGCATCCGGAGTGAGATCCAGTTCACGGCTTCGTTGTGAGTAATAAAGGACAAGTTCAGCGAAAAAAAATTACTTTGCCGCCGAAACCAGGTCAACTGCCTTTTGGCATAACGACGAGTGGCTTGCTGAATCTCCGCAATGCACTGCGTGACGGTTTTCTTTCCCGCGATAAGGTCTCGGATTTCGCGCAAACCGATCATTTGCGCAGCAGTGGAGCTCATTGATCCCGCGGCGCGCACCTCGTCGATCACGCCGCGTTCGAACATCGTTTCCACTCGTCTATTAATTCGTTGATAAAGCTCCTCGCGGTCGCGGAAGACAAAGATCCCGGTAGCGCACGCATCTTGCGTGCTCACGTCGGCATCCTGCCGGCGCGTCTCTGTTCGGCAGGATGCCGAACGCTGCGCGATCGAGGCGTGCGCTCCCCATTGCTTGCGTTGTGCCGATGTCGGTCTGCCGGTGAGTAGGCAAATCTCCAACGCACGCACCAGACGATGGCGATTTTTAATGTCAATCTTGCCTGCTGTTTCGGGATCGAGTTCTGCAAGTTGTGCGCGCAATTCATCCGATTCGAGTGAGTTTAATTTTTCGCGCAATTTGGGATCAGACTCAGGCAGGCGTGCAAGTCCGTGGGTCAGTGACTTGATGTATAGCCCGCTTCCGCCGCCGACGATTGCGATTTTGCCGCGTAAATTAATTTCATTGATCACATGAGTCGCGGCGCGACGATATTTCTCTGCGTTCATCTCTTCGGAAAGAGGGATCGTGCTGATCAGGTGATGCGGCACTTTTGCAAGTATCGAAACCTCCGGCTTTGCGCTCAGCAGATCGAGCCCGCGATAAAGTTGGAACGCATCCGCACCAACGACTTCCCCCCCGCTTTCAGCTGCAAGGTCAGCCGCAAGTTCGGATTTTCCGGTTGCAGTCGGACCGACAATAAAAAACGCGCGCGCCATCCAATCAGACGCAGTGCTACATCAGCCTTCCCGCGCGGCTTTGACGATTTGGGCGAAGCTGCGCGGGTCGAGGCTGGCGCCGCCTACGAGTGCGCCGTCGATGTCGGGCTGGCTCATTAATTCGCGGGCGTTCTCTGGTTTCACGCTGCCACCGTACTGAATCCTGACTCGCTCCGCTATGGCCTTATCGCTTATCTCGCCCAAGGTGCGGCGAATGAACGCATGTGCCTCCTCCGCTTGCTGTGGTGTGGCGTTGCGCCCGGTCCCGATTGCCCACACAGGTTCGTAGGCAATCACGCAATCCTGCAGATCCTTCGGCGTTAGACCATCGAGACTTCCCCGTAGTTGCGCGGACAAAACTTTTTCCACATCGCCCTTGTCGCGCTGTTCGAGTGTTTCTCCCACGCAGACAATCGGCCGCAGTTTTGCTTCGAGCGCCGCGCGCACCTTGCGATTGACCATTTCATCGGTCTCACAAAATAGCGTGCGCCGTTCACTGTGCCCAAGCACTACGTAGTGCACAAACAGGTCCCGCAGAAGTGCCGCGCTAATCTCGCCGGTAAACGCTCCGCTCTTTTCCCAGTACATATTCTGCGCACCGACCTTGACATTCTGCGCGCTTCCCAATGCTTCGCTTACCTTTGCAATCGCGGTAAACGGCGGAATGATTACCACGTCCACGTCAGTGATTTCGCCAATGTGCCGGATGAACGAGTCGACGAACCGCGCGGCCTCGCTTTGCGTCATGTTCATCTTCCAATTGGCGGCAATGATTTTCTTGCGCATCACTGTTTGTCCGTCAGTGCGGCCACGCCGGGAAGCTCTTTACCTTCGAGCAGTTCCAAAGCCGCGCCGCCGCCGGTGGAGATGAATGTCATTTTGTCCGCGAGGCCGGCTTGCTTGACTGCTGTCACCGAATCGCCACCGCCAATGATCGTCGTAGCGCCCGATTGAGCCATGGCTTCTGCGATCGCAATTGTGCCTTCGCCAAATTCAGGAATTTCGAACACGCCCATGGGTCCGTTCCACAAGATCGTTTCACCTTTGGCAATCTCTTCTTGATACAGCGCGATCGTCGCTGCGCCGATATCGACCGCCTGCCACCCGTCGCTGATCCCGTGCTGAGGCGAAAGCCGGCTTGTATTCCGCATGTTCGCGCCCGGACGGATTTCATCCGCTTCAACAACATCAATCGGAAGCAAGAACTTTACGTCCCGTTGCTTCGCTAACTCCAGAAGATCGCGGGCGAGATCAACCTTGTCGGATTCTACCCGACTCGCGCCGACAGGAATGCCTTCTGCTTTCAAGAAGGTGTTCGCCATGGCGCCGCCGATCAGAATACTGCTTGCTTTTTCCATCAGGGCTTTTATGACGCCAATTTTATCGGAGACCTTGGCGCCACCCAGGATCACGACGAAAGGTGTGGCCGGATTCTGAAGTTCATCGCGCAAATGTTTCAGCTCTTTTTCCATCAAAAGACCCATCGCCGATTGTTGAACAAAGTTTGTGATGCCTGCTGTTGAGGCGTGCGCCCGGTGCGCCGCGCCAAAGGCATCGTTCACGTAGAGATCGCCCAATTCAGATAGCGCCTTGGCAAACTGGGGATCGTTTGCTTCTTCACCGGGTTGGAATCGAACATTCTCAAGCAGTGCAACGTCGCCATTTTCCATGTGCTCAACGATTTTCTTCGGTACGTCTCCGATAGTGTCGTGGCTGAAAATCACTGGATGATGGATGAGCGAGTGCAAATATTCGCCGATCGGCCGAAGAGAATATTTGTCCACTGGCTTTCCTTTGGGACGGCCAAAATGGGACATCAAGATTGTTTTCGCACCGTGTTCCCGAAGGTAGTTAATGGTCGGCAGACTTTCCCGGATTCGTGTGTCATCACTCACTCGAATTTTCCCACCGCGGATCTCCGTCGGCACGTTGAAGTCTACGCGCGCCAGCACGCGTTTGTCGCGTACATCGAGATCACGAACGGAAAGCTTCGCCATATTCAATCGTGCTCCTGCTTACGCTCGTGATCAGTTAGCCAGCATTTCCATCAATTCCACGCAACGATTGCTGTAGCCCCATTCGTTGTCGTACCAGCCGACCACTTTTACGAAGCGATTCCCAAGCGTAAGCGTCAATTTGCTGTCGAAAATGCAGGAATGCGGATTGCCCACGATATCCTGTGAAACGAGCGGTTCATCGCTGTACTCGAGCACGCCTTTGTAACTCTTATCTGAGGCAGCCTCTTTGAATGCGGCATTGATGCCCTCCGCTGTGGCGTCTTTTTCCAATACCGCGCTGAAATCCGTGACTGAGCCGTCCGGGGTCGGCACACGAAACGCGCCACCGTTCAGTTTGCCTTTCAATTCTGGAATGACTTCGCCGATTGCCTTGGCCGCGCCAGTGGTAGAAGGAATGATACTGATCGCCGCCGCCCGCGCGCGCCTCAGATCCTCGTGCGGAAAATCGAGGATGCGTTGGTCGTTTGTGTAACTGTGGATGGTGCTCATGAATCCATGCGCGATCCTGAAGTTGTCATGCAAAACCTTCGCCATCGGCGCGAGACAATTTGTTGTGCAGCTCGCGTTAGAAACAATCTTGTCCCTGGCAGGATCGTAAGCGTTGTCGTTCACACCGATACAAATCGTTACGTCTGGGTTTTTTGCCGGCGCGCTGATCAGCACTCGTTGGGCGCCTGCTTTTAAATGTAGCTCGGCTTTGTCGCGACTAGTGAAGAACCCGGTCGACTCGAGGACAACATCAATGTCCAGCTTTTTCCAAGGCAGATTCCCTGGGTCGCGGTCCTTTAGGGTTCTGATTTTGTGTCCGCGCACGATGATGTTTTCCTCATCGTACCCGATCTCTCCATCGAATTTTCCGTGTACCGAATCCCACTTGAGAAGATGCGCAAGGGTGTGTGTGTCCGTGAGATCGTTGATGGCGACGATGCGCTCGACCTGTTTTTGTGACATCGCGCGAAGGACGTTTCGTCCGATGCGCCCGAAACCGTTGATAGCAAAATTAGTCATAGGAAAAACTTGAATTTTGAAGAGTTAAACCGTTACGCGGAAAAGCCTGAACGTCCAACCGGCGGGTTAAGGTTTCAGGCGTGCCCTGTCCGCTCTCATGCGGGCGAAGTATTTCTGATCATTCGGCAATGGTCTGTCAAACAAATCCCAGATTCTTTGCTTTGGCGCAGAATGTCAAAAACGCGCATCACGCGGCGGCAAAACGATAAACCGTAATGAAGATCCTGGTGAACGCGTGCATTGCAGTCGTCGTGATGAGCTCAATTGCCTTCGGCTCGGTGGTCCAAGGGGAACCGAAAACCATTCTTGTTCTTGGCGACAGTCTGTCGGACGGCTTCATGTTGAAGCGCAGCGAAGCCTATCCGGCGTTGGTTTCGAAAAAGCTCGGTGCCGTCGGACTGAATTTCCAAGTGATCAATGCAAGTGCTTCGGGTGGTACCACTGAAGGCGGTCTGGAACGGTTACCGGCGCATTTAAAGCACAGAATTGATATTTTGATCCTGGAGCTTGGGATCAACGACGCGTTTCGCGGCCTGCCGATTGACCTTATCGAAGGCAATCTCCAGCGGATCATCGACATGGTGAGACAACGAAATCCTAATGTTCGCGTGTTAATTGCAGGATTAGAATTACCCGGCCATACGGCTGCCGATTATGTTTCCGCGTTTGGGAAAATGTTTGCTGACCTCGCGGCGAAAAATCGTGCGGCGTTAGTGCCGTACTTGCTCGAAGGCGTGGCCGGCAATCCATCATTGAATCTGTCAGACGGCATTCATCCAAACGCAGCCGGCCAACAAATCCTCGCTGAAAACGTCTGGCGCATCCTTAAACCGCTCGCGCACGAAGTAGCTCAACGTAGCGGCAGTTCACATGAACCGCCTCAGGGCGATTGAGATCAATCGCCGCTGCCGACGACCGGTTGCTGCTGAGTGAGGCAATGAAACGTGCCCAACCCCCAGATCAGTTCGCGACAATCGATTCCGATGACGCGGCGGTCCGGAAAACATTTGCTCAAAATCGACAATGCACACTCGTCGTTCGCGTCGGCGAACGTAGGCGCGAGCACACACGTATTTGCGATGTAAAAATTGGCGTAGCTTGCAGGAAGCCGCAGTCCTTCGCGGACGATTTTTTCAGGCATCGGAAGTGTCGCGATCTCGAGATTGCGGCCACCGATCTTCATCTCGCGCAAGCGCGCGAGATTTTTCTGAAGCGGTTCGTAATTTTCGTCATCGTGATTCTCTTCGACCATCGTTACGACGGATCGCTCCGACACAAAACGTGTAAGATCATCGATATGACCGTCGGTATCGTCACCGGCAATGCCGTCCCCGAGCCAAAGGATGTGGCGGACGCCGAGGTAATCGCGGAGGCGACGCTCGATTTGTTCGCGCGAAAGTTTCGGATTGCGATTCTGATTTAACAAGCACGACTCGGACGTCAGCAACGCGCCGGCTCCGTTCACATCGATGGAGCCGCCTTCGAGAATCATGTGCGGATAAAAGACGGGCACCTTCAGGATTTCAGCAAGGCGCGTCGGCACGACTTCATCCAGATCAAACGGCGGATATTTATTTCCCCAAGCGTTGTAATCCCAGTCAACCACCGCGAGTTTCGGATCGTAGTCGCGTGTGAGAAAAATCGGACCATGATCGCGGCACCATGGCTCGTTCGTTGGCACGCGATAAAACATGATTTGTTCCATCGGCAGTCCCCGCAAAACCGCTTGTGCTTCCGCTTGATGCACGCCGTTACACACATTGATACAAACCTGTTCCGATTCGATGAGCGCTTCGACCATGGCGCGCATCGCCGGCATCACCTGATCGAATGAATCGGGAAAGCTGATTCCTTCACGGCGCGGCCAGGAGAGCCACGTCGCTGCGTGCGGTTCCCATTCCGCAGGCATGCGATAACCAAGGACGGCTGGAGACTGAGAGCTCATCAAGTCAACGTCGAACGCCCAACGCTCAGGATGCAACGACCTATGCTTGGAATTAGATTCGTCTAAAGCGTTTGGGTTGCTGCAGGCTTGTAAATTGCGCCCACCATCGCGCCGACAATGACCATCTCTATCAAACCACTCATGCTACCATAGAAGAGCAACTTTCCGGGAATCGGTTGCACCGCATAAAAGCCCATGCGCATGCCAATGGCTGCAATTTCCAACAAAACACCGAGGCGGACTCCCGCAATCACCCCGCTGCCGGCGAATCCACTGGCGTAAATCATAACAAAGGAAAAAACGATCAGAGCCTGACCGATAATGATCCAGTGAAACAAACTCAGCATTTCACTTTGGGTCCGCCAGAGATTCGGCGTTTCAGCGTAAACATCTTTTAGAACCATGCCGTTAAGCAGCCAACCCCACAGAAACAGAAAAATGTATGCTGCAACGAACGCGAAGATGAATCGTTTCCAGTTCATGAGCTGTGCTTCAACAGTTGAACCCCGGTCATCGCAAAATGCCTGGGCAATGTCGATGTCTAAATTTGGCCGGATTTTGAGCGGTGAGAATCGCCGCCCCCGGTCCGCAATCGGCAGCTCGAAATCGGAAATTAACTGACTAGATCGCCTCCCGCTCACTCGCCCTCGGGCTTGCCCGTCGATTTCGCGGCTTCCCGGCTCGCTCAGTTCACCCATCTGCCGCCCTCGGAAACGAGGATCGGCAGTTCTTCCATCATAAACTGCGTTTTCCCGAGCGCGCCAATCATGTGCGTTCCGGTCGCGGCGTACCATTTTCTCGACATGCTTTCGCCGGTGTGACATCCCCAGCTCTTGCAATAAGCGTGCTTCGCAAATGCATGGCGACTGATTTGTTTTAGATCGTCTTCGTGGAGCCACGATTTACAGGCGCTATCGATATTGTTGCTGTAGTCGAACATGAAACATGCGCGGTTCGAATGTCCGAAATATTCGAAGTCCGCGATCTTCATCTGATCTCGCGGCTGTCCGTTATTGATGTAATTGATGACCTCCCGGCCTGGGCCAAACCAAACTAGGTTGATGTTAAATTTGTCCCGAACCGTGTTAATCAGACTGATCAGATCCTGGTGTTCTTGTTTCGCGCGGTCCTCATACCCCTGCCGGTAAATGAGCCACGTGATCTTCGCATCCGGCCCTAACTGATTGCGCAACTCTTCAGTGCGCAGACGCGCGGCGCGCACAAAGTTCGCCCACCAATGATCGTGCGGGACAGCCTTATATTTTTCCCACTGATACATCGACGGCCCGCCGACGAGAATGATGTATTCGCCTTCGACAGGCGACGCGGCGTGGAGGTTCAGCGCGACCACGGCGAACACGCAAACGAGTAACAGACGTTTCATGATTTCTGGTGAGAGGAGTATTTATGTGCAGCGCGAAATTGCGCAAGTGGTAGGGCGCGATCGCCGGGCGCGCCGAGTTTTCGCAGGGATTTCGGCGATTCATCCCGACCAGTCTGGATTGACCTCTCCTCTCACCAGATCATTCCAGGTTTCGCGTTTCCGGATCAGCGCGGATTTGTCGCCGCGGACCAGCACTTCTGCCGGTCGAGGGCGCGAATTATAGTTTGACGCCATTACAAATCCATAGGCACCGGCGCTCATGATCGCAAGCAAATCGCCTTCGTGGAGTTCGGGCATTTCGCGGTCCAGCGCAAAAAAATCGCCCGACTCGCATACCGGCCCAACAATGTCGACTTTTTCTGCCTTATCCTTGTTCGGTTCAATAACCGGCACAATTTGGTGGTAGCTCTGATAAAGCGCCGGCCGGATCAGATCGTTCATGGCGGCATCGACAATGACGAATTTCTTGCCGCGACTCTGTTTGGTATAACGAACGCGCGTGAGCAACAGCCCCGCGTTGCCGACGAGAAAGCGACCGGGCTCGATCAGAATTCGTATACCGAATTCGCGCAATGGCGGCACTATCGTATCAGCGTAATCGGAGACGCTGAATGCCGACGGCTCGGCGCCGTGGTCATGCCACCATTTGCCCGACCCGCTCTCCAATGCGCGCTGGTATATGATTCCCATGCCGCCGCCGATGCTGAAGAACTTGATTGCATGTTTTGATTTCAGCTCCCGCACCAGGGGGGCCACTTTTTTGATCGCGTTTGCGAATGGTTTCGCCTCGGTAATCTGCGACCCGATGTGCATCTGCACGCCGACGATATCGATGTTGCGCATTCGGGCGGCGCGTTCGTAAACTGCCTCGATGTGATCGAGTGCGATGCCGAACTTGTTTTCGCGCGAACCGGTGGAGATGTATTCGTGGGTATGAGGATCGACATCGGGATTCACACGGAGCGCAATCGGCGCGCGCAGATTTTTTTCGCCCGCGATCCGAACAATACACTCGAGTTCTGCCTCGCTCTCGACATTCAAGCTGTAAACGCGTCGCTCCAGTGCGTACTCGATTTCCTCGCGCGACTTGCCGACTCCAGCGAACGTGCATTTGGCTGCATCGCCGCCGGCCGCGAGCACACGAAACAGTTCGCCGCCGGAAACGATGTCGAAACCAGCGCCTGCATCAGCAAGCAATTTCAGAATCGCGCGATTCGAATTTGCTTTGACCGCGTAACAAATTAGGTGATCGACCGGTGCGAGTGCCGCATCAAGCCGCGAGTAGTGATCAAGGATTGTTCCTGCGCTATAAACGTAAGTCGCCGTGCCGAATTCCTTCGCAAAACGCGCGAGATCCACCTCTTCGCAGTGCAGCCTGCCGTCCCGATAACGAAAAAAATGCACGCATCACTGTAGCCGCTTCACGGTGCGACATGCAACGAGCGCTAGCCAACCATTCTCAATGCGATGTTGAGAAGCGCAATCGAAGCGATTCCCAGCAAAAAGCTCGTCAGCACAAGTTTTTTTCCGTGCTTCAACATTTCTCCCAGAAGCGCGTGCGCGGCCAAATAGATAAAGCCGCCCCCAACTTCCGCCATGATTAACCCGAGCCAAAACGTCGAGATCTTCGTCAGGAAAAAAAAGCCAATCACGCCGCCGAGCAGAGTGGTCGCTTCAACCGCGGCCACCCACCCCAGTGCAGTGCTGCGATGTAATCCAGCGCCAATCAAAAGGCTGCCGAGCGCGAGGCCTTCCGGCACCTTGTGTATGCAAAGAGCGAAGAACAATGACCATTTTGTGGCATCGATCGCGGGAGTTTCTCCTTGAATTCCCAAAGCCAGACCGTCAGTCGTGCTGTGGATCGCCAATGCAACAATTAGCGCACTAGCAATTTCGCTAAAATGCCGTGTGGCGTCCGCGTCGAAATGACTGGCGGCGCAGGCAGGGCAAACATGGTGAATATGTTTGCTGATAAAAAAGAAGATCGCGTATCCAGTAGCTAGCGCCAGGAACACTGTCCACCACGAAGACGCCTCAAAACTTTCCGGCAAAATCGCAAAAATTGTCACACCCAGAAGCGTTCCGGCGGCGAAACTGATCAACGCACAAAGCGGCTTGTGCGATAGTTGCAGCCTTGTGCTGATCCATCCCCCGACCAGACCGGAAGCATAGGCCGCGACGACTTGCCAGAGGGTACCATAATCGTTCATTATTGTGTTCTGGCCGAAACCTCGGGCGCCATGGCAATCAATACCGGCGCCGAATGGACGGTTCTCGCAGTAAAACGTAACCCAGCCGTCAAGAAGGTCCGGGCGGTGCCTGGCGGAATAATCGCGCGGAGTTGAGAATAAAAGCCAACTCCGAGCCGACGTGAATGAGCGCCGCAATAATCGGCGCGAGCAGACCGAAGAAAGCTAATGCAATACCCGCGGTATCCACGAGAATCGTACCCCAAAAATTAAACATGATCACGCCATAACAACGCTTGCTGATGGCGAGCACCTCAAGCAAGCGCGAGAGATCGCTGGTCATTAAAGTCACATCCGCGGTTTCCAGCGCCACATCTGTTCCCTGGCCCATTGCGACGCCGACTGTGGCTTCGGCCAGCGCCGGTGCATCGTTCACGCCATCTCCGACCATCGCGACTTTGTTCCCGCTTTGGCGCAATGAGCGGATTTTCTCAAGCTTCTGCTGCGGCAGCAAATCGCCAATGGCATCATCCACGCCGAGTGAATCCCCGATGGTTTTAGCCGTGTTAGAAGTGTCGCCGGTCAGCAGAATGGTGCGCACGTTGAGACTTTTCAGCCGGGCCACGACTTCCTTGGCTTCGCTGCGCAGTTGGTCGGCGAGTGTGACCGCGCCAAGAATACGGCGGTCCCGGCCCACGAGCACGGTCGTTCGCCCGGCGCTTCTCACGCCACCAGACTCGGCTACGAATTCAGCGGGAACAGATACGCCGCGTTCTTCAAACAACGCTCGCGAGCCGACGAGGATCTCGCTTCCGTTATCCTCGCATGTCAATCCTTTTCCGGGCGAGTAACGCAGCTTGGCGTACTCGCGCATCCGTACGGTGCGCTCTCTCGCGCGACGCACGATTGCTTCGCCTAACGGATGTTCAGAGTGCTGCTCCGCGATAGCAGCCGTCTGCAATACGTCGTCCTCGCTCGCGCCGTTTAGCGTCGTGATGGAAGTAACTTCAGGAACACCCAGAGTCAGGGTACCAGTCTTATCAAGAACGACTGTATTGATCTGACTGAGTTGTTCCAGATAAAGCCCACCTTTAATGATGATGCCCCGCCGTGCCGCGCTGCCGATGCCAGCCAGTATTGCCAGCGGAGTTCCCGCCGCCACGCCGCACGCGCCGGCCACGATGATGACGGCGATCGTGGAAGTAAGATTGCGTGTGACGACGAACGTCAGGACCGCCGCGCCGAGTGCAAAGTAAACAAGACCCGCGGCCAGCCGATCGGACACGCGCTCGACTGGCGCTTTTGATTTCTCGGCTTGCTCGACGATTTCAATAATCTTTCCGAACGTGGTGTCGCGACCGATCTTTTCTACCTGAACTTCCAGCACGCCATCCTTGTTAATTGTGCCGGCAAATACTTTGCTGCCTTCGACCTTTTCAACCGGCAGCGATTCACCTGTAATGGAGGATTGATCCACGAAGCTATGGCCCTTGCGCACGTCGCCGTCAGCGGGGATGCGTGAGCCAGGCCGAATGATGATAATCTCGCCCCGGCCTACCTCCTGCGTGCTTAGTTCGCGCTCCCGGCCATCGCGCCGCACGGTGACCTTGCGCGGCAGGGATTCAATTAATTTCTCAATCGCTCTGGATCCGCCGCCTACAGTGTAACCTTCGAGCAATTCTGCGAAGAGCACAAAAAACGCGATGACCAGCGCGGTGAAGAACTGTCCGATGCACAGCGCTGCGACGAGCGCGATCGTCATGGAGAGTTCCATTGTCATGCGCCGCTTGCGGAGGTTCTCCCACGCTTCTTGAAAAATGGGATAACCGCCAACGAGTGTCGCGACGAAAGCCAGCCAGTCCCGGCTCATGAAGTGTTTCCACGAACCAGTGAGGCTGCCGACAATCACTGCCGCCATCAGAGCCAGGCGCACGTATTCAGCGAATGCTTCTTTGTGCTCGTGGACGTGCCCTTGCTCGTCGTAGTGGTTAGAATTTGAATCATCCCGGCACATCGCAGGAAGATACCTCAGTTTTGCGGCGTTAATTTAAAATCGCCGGCGAGCGTTCCGTAAAAGTCGTGACATTGTCCAAGTTGGGTGCTCCGATGTCTCGCGCCATTGGTAGATCTTGCCGGCGAAGCTCGTAAGAGCGAAACGAATAGTGACCGAAGCTTCTTCCGTTGAGGCGGCTCGCTGATTTCAGCTTGCGTTGGTCGTATGCGGGCCATCATCAAGGGTCATCGCGATATATGGTCCGGCCGGGGTCGATCATTTTGTCACATGACAGCCACCCGCCGACAATTGCGGCGATGCCACAAGTTTGTGACGCACTGCTCGCAAAGGGATTCAAATTCGTCACCGTCTCCGAGTTGCTCGCCATGGAAAAAGGCGGTGAGCAAAGACCGTCGCAATGATTCTCCTGGTTTTCAAAACTCGTAGGCGACCGTTCCGTAGAAACCTCGGCGCTGGCCAAACTGCGGTGCGCCAACTCCAATGCCGGAGCCGCTGCGCAGCTCGTAGATTTTATCGAGGATATTCACCACATCGAAACGGATTTTGATGGCTGTCTTTGGGGTGATCTGGATCCGACGCGAGAGATTTACGTTAAACGTCTCATACGGACTAAGCTTTTGAGTATTGGCAAAACCTTGGCGTAAACCGTTTCCATAAAGTCCGTCAATGCCCACTCTCCAATCGTTCCACGTGTAGGAAATACCGGCAGAGCCGGTGAAACGCTGATCGTGGTCGAGGAAGACCCAGTTCTTTTTGATGTAGGCGAACTCATCGGGATCGAAAAGAAATTGTGCAGAACTGACGTTGGTGCCGCGCGCCCATTCGTAGCCCGCATTCAGATACGCGACGAAGCCACCGCTGTCATAGTTTGCGGTGAATTCGCCTCCGTAAATCTCGCCGCGCTTGTAATTGAACGACGAAAGAATAAGCGCCTCGCCGAATTGCCCTTCGTCCAGGACCGAATGTGAGCTCTTGTAAAAACCATCGATGCCCACATTGAAGCCTTTGGAGATTTGTTGCGTCATGCCCGCATCAAAATAATGCGCGCGCTCCGATTTGGTGACGGAATCCTTTTGAATCGCGGATTCGTTGGTTGTGCCGTTGAACTTTGAGATGGTGCCTTGTTCGACATTTTCGAGCGGCGGCGGTGTGAAATACCGCGCATAACCGGCGTGTAGCACGGTCCCTTTCAACGGCTCCCAAACGATGTTGATTCGAGGGCTGAGCTGATTCTCATGCGCGAACGCGTCCACGATATCGAAGCGGCCGCCAAAATTGATGGTCAGTTGTTCGAACGGCTTCCATTCATCCTGCAAATACAATCCGTAGAGATAACCGTACCTGCCGGAATTATCGACGATGCGCAGCGGGACGTCGCTGGTCTGGTTGCCATTGGCATCGACCGGGAAAACCAGTGTCGCCGTTCCGACAGTGGCATGCTGCTCAGTAAAAAAGAATCCGCCGCGAAGTGTGTGTTGATCGGTGAGCTTGTAGCTCGCGTCTAACGCGAGGCCATTGGAGAAAATATCGCGATCAACCCGTGAGGCTACGCCATTGAAAATAAGGTCGCCGGTATTATCGGGCCGAAACAGGACCGAGCTATACAAGGTGAAAACCGACGCCTGCATATTAAAATCATCAATTTTCTTTTGATAGGCGAGAATGGCATACGCATCTTGTTCGACCTGCGTCTCATCGAGCGCAGCGGAATTGAATTTCGATCTTCCCATGTCCGTGAACTCTGGCGTTTGCCCGGGATTATTCGGAATTTCGAAATCACCGTGATAACCGCTGGTCAGCACAACGAAGCGGCTGGTGTCGTCAATAATGTAAGAGGAATACCCAAACATCCGATATTGATCGGTGTCGTCGTGGAGAGGGTTGGCGCTGCCCGTTGGGTTCTCGATCCCGATGCCATCGTGCAGATAGCTCCCGGTCCAATAATAATTCAGTTTCCCAGTCACACCGCCGTACTCAAAGCTCGGCATAATGGTGTCGAAGCTTCCGCCGTAGACCGATGCATCGCCTTGTTGGAAAACGGCGCCGTTCTTCGTGTGGATATCGATTACACCCGTATTGCGAAATCCAAACTGCGCCGGCAACGCGCCAGTAATGAGCGAAATGTTGTCCGCGAAGCGGGTCTCCAGTACTTGGCCAAAACCCGGAATACTTTCCGGGAGAAGGATGTCGTCGATGCGGTATTGCAAATTTGCATGTTCGCCGCGGACATGAAGCTGCCCGAACGAATCCTGCGCGACACCGGGGAAACGCAAAATCGTTTGGTTAAACGGCGCGTTTTCACCTTCCGCTTGGGAGCTGAGACGGTCAGGGCCGACCGTGTAACGAGTTGCGCCAAGACTCGGCACAATTGCTTCACGCGTAATGTCCATCTCCTGACTTTGGACGATTACGCGCTCCGTTTCTTCTGTGCCGGCGGGTGAAGGACTTGCACTTGCCGATGCCGGTTCGGCGTCTTGACCTAAGGCAACGTTCCGCATAAGCGACATTGCCACCGATGCGATCAAAAATTTTTTCATTGAGATGTTCTTCAAATGGGTTTTTCAAAGCTGTGATTGGTTGCGGCGTTCACGATTTGCGTGAAGCCAACTGAAAAGCGGCGGTTGTAGGGCGTTTCTGTGAAACGCTAATTTGTTAGGTGGCGTCTGGCACAGACGCCCTACAATTCAAACCAGCGCAGGCGGCGCATGCTCGAAAATGCATGCGCCGAGAAACGGCGACTGAACCCAGCACGGAGTCAATGCCGAAATTTTGGAAAACTGAAGCGCCTGAACGGGTGCACGGACCAACGCCGCATGAGCAGCATGATCATAGCTGCCCGATGCGATCATGGTCCCCGCGCAATTGTGATCAACACGATTCGCGTCGGGGTGGATGCGCTGATGCAATTGCGATGAAGCGCTCAGCGCCAGCGTCCAGAGGAATCCTATGGAAACGAACGCCGCGACGATGGCACGTCCGTAGTTATTTGAACGCGCGAACGTGCCCATTGCGCTGCGACCTTGTTACGGGCGCGCATCTTACGCAAGCAATTTCTGTGCGTAAAGACACGCATCTCTGGGAAGAGCACGCGCCTCGCGGGTTGGTTTCGGTGCCCGATCGAAAGGGTCTTCGCGCCGGCGGGATGAGGTTGTCAAAATGGGAAAGTCCGCGATGAAGAAGGCGCCATCGCGCCGCAGGCGAGCGCTCGTCGGAAACAGCCGACTAGTAGCAAATGCTAATCGCCGGATTTTCCGCGCGGTGCGACTCGCGTCTGGAAGGCAACGCCACGATTGACCGCTGATGCTTTCGACGCCGCTCGGGTGCGAACCATCTGCGCGTATTTCTGGTTCTCATAGTACCGGTCCTCGTCCGAGGGCACGAGATTCCACCGAAGATGTCCAAAATGACGCCAGGAGTCGAGGATCATTCCGCGATCAAATGGCTGCCCTTTTGCGGTTACGACCAGACAGTTGTTCTCCTGCCATGTACCCGCGTACGATTCGCCCCAGTGAAGTTCAAGAGTTTTGAGTTTCAGGGTGTCGAGCGCAAGAAGCAGGTCTTCCGACCATTGATAACAATACCCGCGCTTTTTCCAGCCGTGATAGACGAGGAAATTGTTGAAGATTGGCGTACCGAACATCCGATACTCTTTCCGTAGCCGGGCCACCGTAGCGTAGGCGCAGTCGGCCAATAGTTTCGCTTCGTTGCGATCCACTCTCGGTGAAAGAGCCGCAAGCTGGTTCGCCAATGCTTCAGCGTTCGCAGAATCTTTTGGCGGCACTTCGAAATTGGGTGGCTGTCCCCCAGAAGCAAGAACACCGGTACAAATCGCAAGCACCGCAATCAACACGGCGACAGCTTCCTTGTGCATTTACAAAACCCCTCTTTGAATTGAGAACGTTCCGTGGGTGTAAGCACAAACTGCCACGCAATTTTTGCAAAGCCAAATGCGGCGCGCGTCCTCGATCATTCGTCGGAGCATTGTGATTCGTGCCGGCGTGATCCTGTTTCTGATCAACACGCTATCCCGCAAGCTTTTCCACTGGCTGCCCAGTTTCGAACCTCGTGATATTTTCAATAGTCTTGCCTGCAATGTTCAGCAAAGCTTCTCGCGTAAAGAAGGCCTGGTGTCCGGTGATGATCACATTCGGAAACGTGAGCAGCCTTGCGAAGACATCATCTCCGAGAATTAACCCTGAGCGATCCTCGAAGAAAATCTGTTCTTCCTCCTCATAGACATCCAAACCGAGATACCCGATCCTGCCGCTTTTCAACGCCGCGATGATCGCAACGGTGTCCAGCAGCGCGCCCCGACTGGTGTTGATTAGCATGACGCCGGCCTTCATCCTCCCGATGGCAGCCTCATCAATCATGTGTTTGTTCCCGGGCGTAAGCGGGCAATGTAAAGTGATGATGTCTGACTCGGTGAACAATTCATTCCGCTCTACGTAACGCACTCCGAGAGATCGGCAGGTTTCGTTTGGTTTTGGATCGAAGGCGAGAATTGGGCAACCGAATCCGGTGAGGATTTGCGCTACTACTGTGCCGATTTCGCCGGTTCCGATCAAGCCAACCGTCTTGCCGTGGATATCGAATCCGAGCAAGCCGTCGAGAGCGAAATTACCTTCCCGCACGCGGTTGTACGCCCGGTGCAGTTTCCGGTTGAGCGCGAGCATGAGGGCGATGGTGTGCTCCGCCACAGCGTAAGGCGAATACGCCGGCACCCGCACAACCGTTAACGTGTGTTTCTTTGCGGCTGCCAGATCCACATTGTTATAACCAGCACAACGCAAAGCCGCCAGTCGCAGGCCTAACGAATGTAGCCGCACAATGACTGCCGCGTTGACCTGATCGTTCACGAACACGCAAACGGCTTCGAATCCCGTCGCGAGGCCAACAGTTTCCTCGTTCAAATGCGGCTCGAAGAAACGCAATTCGTGACGTGACCCATTCGCAGCGCTAAGGAATTCCCGATCGTAATTCTTTGTACTAAAAACGGCGACTTTCATTCGTTAGGTCATTTGAGGGCAGCGGCAAGCCTGACGAGGCTTTCTCGGATTTGGGTCGGCGTCCACGCACCGAAACCGAAAACAAACGCCGGTTTGAGCCTGGCCTCGACAGAATAAAATGAGAGCGGTGAGGGTTTGATGCCGATTTTGTCGCAGATGTATCGGACTCTCACGAAATCTTCTTCGCGCCGAAGCCAGGCGACAAAGTTTAGTCCAGCTTCCGGGGTCTGAAGGATGAACCGGTCAGCGAGCAATTTGTTGAACTCTTGGATGAAGAACTCTCGACGCTGGGCGTAAAGTCTTCGCATCCGTTTAAGATGGCTCAGGAAAAATCCCTCATTAATGAAACGCGCTAATGTGGCCTGATCAATCGCAGATGAGTGTTGGTCCATTGTGCTGCGGATTTTGATCAGGGAATCGATCAACTGCTCTGGCGCAACCACGTAACCCAGTCGCAAGGAAGGATAAAGAGTTTTGCTCATCGTTCCGGCATAAATGACGCGGTTGAAACTGTCGATTCCCTGCAGACAGGGAAGCGGCGGACCGGTAAAACGGAACTCGGCATAGAAATCGTCTTCAAAAATGTATGCATTGTGGGCTCGGGCAAAATCCAGCAGTGCGGTTCTGCGCTCGAAACTCATCGTCATTCCGAGCGGATATTGATGCGAAGGTGTTACGTGAATAAGTTTCGGCGATATCTCTTTTGCCGATCGGGCGATCACAATTCCTTCTTGGTCCAGTGATTTCGCGACCAGTTTAGCGCCTGCCAGAATAAAGACCCGGCGCGCCTGATGAAAACCGGGATCTTCAATCCACACCCTATCGCCAGGATCCAGTAGCGCCATCGCGCTGACCAGCATCGCTTGCTGCATTCCACCGACTATTAAGACTTGATCGGGTTCACACCGTGCGCCTCTAAAATCACACAGGTAAGTCGCGATCGCTTTGCGCAGATCCGCGTCGCCGCGACTGGAGGCGTGGCGCAGGAGATGTACGCCCTTCTTTGCTAGCACGTTCGATCTGAGCCGTTCCCAAATTTCGATGGGGAACTCATCGACAGCTGGTAGTCCCGGAACTAAGGATACGCCTGTGTTGGCGCCCAATGCCCCGAGGTCAAACTGTTTTCCTATGCGCTGATCTGGAATTGCTGCTACTCGGCGAGACACGTGAGGCTTCTTTCCGGCCAACCAATACGGTTTAGCTCCGCGATGGTGGATTTGGCTTCTGGCGAATTTATCGGCAGCCAAAAAAGTTTCAGGGAGTGGATCTGCCACAAAAGTTCCCGATCTGGATTTCGAGCGCAGATAGCCTTCTGTATGGAGCTTCGAAAATGCGAGGTTAACGGTTAATCGTGCGACTCCCAAATCACGGGCCAGAGCTCGAGAGGAAGGAAGCCGTGACGCGCACTCGTTCAAACTAGCCGATCTCAATTCATCCCGGATTTGCCGGTATAATTGCTCGTGCAGTGGTTCAGCCGCGGCGCGGTCGAGCCGAATCATTTCAAACGTGATGATCGAATGTCGTCGTCTATTTCTCAGAAGCGATTTCCCATCGGACACAGCGCGAACCCCTCTTCCTGACCTATTGTTGATTGAACTGTACCATAGAACATACCAAGGCAGAACTGGCAGGCCAGCGGACATAACAAACCTAAATCATGCAAATCTGGCCTTATCGAAATTTCGCCAAGTGGATCTTGTTCTTTTTGTCACATTGCGTTTTTGATTTGTTATGATCATCAAATCGATTTCGTTTGGTTTATTTGCGATCATGCTTTTCATCGCAAACGTATCGGCCGCGACTTCCGTGCTCGAAGGCATCGTCAAAGACGCCAAGGGGCAGCCGATTGAAGGTGCGGATGTTTGGATTGCACACAGCGATAGCCGCAGATTGCTGACGACTGTCAAAACAGATGCGAACGGCCGCTATATTTTACAAGGACTCACTGCAGGCAATTACCGGGTCACACTAATTGTGAATGATGTCGTGAAGACCTCCATCAACAATACGACGCTCGAGCCGGGCGAATCGACACAGCTGAATTTTGATCTCACCCACAGGCGCGTATCCGTGACGGCGAAGAAAGGCAAACATTGGGTGTGGATACCCGCCTTTACTGGAAGTCGTCTGCCCGGTCGCTGGGTTGAACTGGATGACAGTGGCAGCTGGGCTTCGGAGGCTACTGCCAACAACATCGTACGGGTTAGCGGGGAAGAACTGCAGCGGACAGTTCACAGCATAGACATCAAAAGGGGACAGTGATTGAGCTGCAGTTTTCATAGCGGACCTTTTAGCTATCGAACGAAAGATACACCTTCGAGGCTGTTACGGAATCGCATGCATTTTGTTACGACCACGGACGTTTTTGAGAAGGAACTTTCGGCTGGCGTCCTAACAAATCGCCGGGCCTTTTCCCGGCAGCCCACGCTCACCGAGCCACGGGAAATGCCGGCGCATGCGGGCGATGCGTTTTAGTCCAAATGGCTCGATCGCCTTGTTGCGAATATGTGCAATTGCTTCTTCAACAGAATCGGTCGCGAAAAGTAGACTTGAATCCTTTGGACCGATCATCGCCTTTTGCGCCATCTTCTGGATGAAATCGATCAGCTCTTTCCAGTAATCGGTGCCCATGATCACGATCGGAAAATTCTTGATTTTTCCATTCTGAATGAGTGTGAGCGCCTCGAACAATTCATCGAGCGTGCCGGCGCCGCCAGGCATCACCACGAAGGCGTAGGAATATTTAATCAGCAGCGCCTTGCGTACGAAGAAATAGTGGAGCCGGACGCAGAGATCGAGATACGAATTGGACACTTGCTCGAACGGCAACTCGATATTGCATCCGACGGAGCGTCCCCCAACATCTTTCGCGCCACGGTTAGCTGCTTCCATAATGCCTGGACCACCGCCGGTCATTACGGTGAATCCCAGTTGCGCAATCGCCGCGCCCATTTTCCGGGCCAGCTCGTAATGCGGATCGTTAGGCTTGACGCGGGCCGAGCCGAAGACCGTTACGCAGGGCGCAACAAAATGCAGCGTTCGAAATCCGCGGAGAAAATCGCGCATTACTCTCAGCAACGTAAGAGATTCGGTAAATCGCGAGCGCGGACCCTGGAGGAAAACTTCGTCAGCCCTTTCAGGTGGCGGGCCGATCGCCAGGGCTGTGTCTGGCGTGCGATCAATCGAGGATTCACTTGTCATTAACGCTCAACAACAGCTCCACACCACTTCAATATTTCCGCCGCATGTGACTCGGCAGAATGTTTAGCTCGCCACGATACTTGGCGACGGTGCGTCGCGCGATGGGAATGCCGCGCTCGCTCAGTATCTCGACGATCTCGTGATCGCTCAATGGCGCGCTGCCGCTCTCATGTTTTACAAGATCGAGAATGGCTTGTTTCACGCTGGTGTTGCTCAGTGATTCACCGGTTGCCGTCTGATAACCGGACGTGAAAAAATATTTCATCTCAAAGACGCCCTGGGGTGTCGCCATGTATTTGCCGGAAACGGCACGGCTGACGGTTGTCTCGTGCACACCCACAGCGTCGGCAACTTCTGCCATCGTCATCGGTTTCAAATTCGAGGCGCCATGTTCAAGGAACTCGCGCTGCCGAGAGACGATCTGCTGAGCGATATTCAGAATTGTTTGCTGACGTTGATGGATCGAGCGGATGAGGAATTTCCCACTTCGGATTTTATCGCGGATGTAGTCCTTGACGTCGCGAGTTTGCGCCTCTCCGGAGGCGACGATGTCCTTATAGAGGTTGCTGATCCGCAAATGCGGAATCTGTTCGTTATTGAGGGAGATCTGATATTCGCCATCCACTTTTTCGACGATGACGTCCGGCAGCACGTAATTTTGCGGCGCGGCAGCGAAGACCTGACCCGGCCGGGGGTTCAAGCGCGCGATGTTGTCGGCGGCCTTTTGTACCTCTTCGGCGCTGATAGCGATCCGGCGCGCAATCTCAGGAAACCGGTGCCTGGCAAGCTCTTCCATGTGCTCGGAGACAATGCTGTACTCGAGGCTGTGTTCTCTCCCTTGTCGTCGCAGTTGAATCAACAAGCACTCGCGCAAATCACGAGCGCCAACTCCGGCGGGATAAAAGGATTGAATCGACGTCAGAATTCTTTCGAAATCCTCTTGTGGAATTCCTGAGTTCAAGGCCATTTCTTGCGGCGTGCTTCGCAGGAATCCGTCGTCGTCGATGTTCCCAACGATTAGCTCCGCAACCTTGCGATCTTCGGCGCTGAGTACGGTCTGGTTCAATTGGGCGATCAGATTTTGCTGAAGCGTCTCCTGGACGGGGATGGAATCGAAAAGAAACTGTCTTTTCTCGTCCGCTTCCTTTGAGCCGCGCCGGCCGTCCAGACTGGAATTGGCCGACTGCGCCATGTAATCGCGCCATTCTTCATCCAGACTTGCCAGCTTCTCAAACTCCTGGGTGAAATTCTCCTCAGATGACGGTTCAGGGTTGTTCTCCTCGTTAGCGCTCGGCTCCTCTGGCAATTCTTCCAGCACTGGATTGGTTTCCATCTCCTGCTGCACCAGGTTGCGCAGTTCGAGTAGCGGGGTCTGGAGAATGAGCAGGCTTTGTTGCAGTTGGGGCGACAGGACCTGCTGGAAGGCGAGACTTTGCCTTTGCTGCATTCCCTGTGCGACCATACGCCGAGTTTACAAGCGTCGGCGATGACGGGCAAGCGGGCTTCGCTACGTTAAACTGTTGAGGGGTGGAAACGTTGAAACGTTAAAGCGTTAGCAACTATCAACGCGTTTCATTGCAACGATGTAAATCGTTCTATTGCTCATTCGCATTCTCCGATCACCATCGCCCAGCTAACTGTGCTATCGAACGCGATGATTTGCTCAAACACATCTGTTAAGCCAGAGCACGGAACTGCTATTAGATCTGCTTCAAAGCCCCGCCGAATTCGTCCCAGCGCATTTTCCTGATCTAACGCCATCGCTGGATTCACGGTCACCATTCGCAAAATGGCTTCAGGCGAAACGCTCGGAAAGGCTTTTTGGAAAGCGCGCATCTCGGCGAACAAACTCAAGTCCTCGTTACTCGCGAGACTGTCCGTCCCGAGACAAATATTAAGTCCGAGCGAGCGCAATCGCTTGAACTCAAACGGGCGATGCCCAAAGTAGTTATGGCTTCTGGGACAATGCACGATATCAAATTTTGACACCGATCTTTGGAGCAGCTCGAAATCGGTCTCTGCTACCTCGTTTAAGTGCACAACGATCCAGGAATGGCAGGGTCGATTGACTTCAATCGACCGAGAGGCGTTCGGTGAAGCGCCGCTACCAATAAAATGCAGGAAATGTTCCAGTGGCGTCTTGTTTCCGCAGTCATCCATCGATCGTCCGATACTCTTCAGAAATTCGTAGAGCGCTCCCGATGCGTCCTTAAACATTTCCATCTCCTCCCGGGATTCGGCTAAATGCGTCGTCATCAAAGCGTTTTTCTGTCGCGCGATTTCCTCGCACCGCATGTACAGCTCCTTTGACGCAGTAAACAACGCGTGCGGTGCCAGTCCCCACACTTCATCCGGCCGTCGTGCTCTGTTAAGTGATTCAAGTGCGAACTCGACAAGGTCCCTTGCGCGGCCCGGCATGCGGACATCGATTAACTCCGGGAACCACGACGTGCGAATGGGAGCTTCAATGTGGGGGATCATTTCTGGAAACGCGGTGAGATTCGCCACCGTAGTTGTGCCGAATTTTTTCGCCTCCCTGAAACCTTGAGCGATTGACGCCAGATAATCGTTCGGGGAGAGCGTTGCCTTTTCCGCGTTGATCGCGCGAATCCAATCGGTGAAAGATCTCTGTGACGGAATTTTGCCGCGCAAGCACGTGTAGTCGAGGTGACAATGAGCGTTGATGAACCCCGGCAAGAGTGCTTGCTCGCCGAGATCAATTACTTCACCGCTGTGGTGCACTTTGATCTCATCAAATTTACCGACATCGACGATTCGAGTTTTGGAAAGAACGATCCCGCCATTCTCGATGGGCGGGGCATCCATGCTGACGACTGTGCGCGCACGAATGATCATTGCTCAGCTTTAGCGGCGTTCCGTGACTGACGTCAAATGCGCACGCAAATGATATGACAGCGATCGGCGTCGGGTGGATCGGTTTCTTCGAAGCCGAGGGGAATCCCCGCCGAAAGCGCAGTGTTTTCAAAGCTGCCCTGCGAAGTACGCTTTATATCTTAGCAAAATCAGGCGCCAAGCCGCGCTTGTTGCGAACGCGCCCGGAGGTCGCGTTCCACCTTGCAGGTTTGCGTTGATCTAGGAAGCGCTCTCGCCTTTCACGATTTTCCGGCATTCCGCGACTAGGAGATTGCAGGCCTCCTGGCAAAGCAATGGGACTGTTGCAGGGGGGGGTGATTCCGGGCGAACGAAAGCTTGATCAACGGCCGGATCAAATTTTTGCTTCGGTAATCTCGTCGAAGCGACTGCTCCGCTCCGATCACGGTTCCACAGAATCGTTCGGAGGCATCCGCCGTTAGATCGGCAAAAATTCGCGACGACATCTTCGATTTGTTCATCGGAAATTTTTGCGGCGATGCGATACATGCCAGATTGCCGCTCCAGTGTATCCCGCAACGGAGTCGTTTGAAGTCCGCTGGTCTTCCATGCCGCGAAGAGCGCGAGGCGGCCCGGATAAAAATAATCCAGCGCACGCCTCAATTCTTCCATTGTGGTTACATTCAGACGCCAGCCGTGTCGCATGTTCGGGGCGGTTTTGAGTGGCCGATAGCCTCCCGCGTCATCAGATTTTGCAATTTCGATCGCGTCTTGCTCGTCTCGAAATGTCTGCAACTGATCCAGCGATTCGTCGTCGCGATGAGTCAGGACAAACCCGTGGCTGCTCGGTTTAATAAGAATTTGACCAAAATAAAGCCGGGCAGTCAGCGTGGTGCCAAGAATCCGCTGAATCCAATTTGGCATCAGTAGTGCGCGATCTCGGGACGCGCCGGCGCATCCCGCTAGTGCAGGCAATGGGCAATCAGGCCAGCCGCCCGTTCAAGAAACTGGAGATCTTCGTCGCTGAATGCGTTCAGTTTTTCGCTGTCTGCGTCCAGCATACCGAGAACGTGTCGATGGTCATTACGCATCGGTACGATGATCTCCGAGCGAGTAGTGTGAAACGCTGGCAAATGCCGAATGTCCTTGCTTACGTCGCCTACGATGATGGGTTTGCCTGAATCCAAGGCCGCACCGCACAAGCCCTGGGTAATCGGAAAACGCGCATAAGCCGCGGGCTCGTTGCCGGTTTCCGCCATTATCACGAATTCCTTCTTAACGATCTTGTAAATGCCGACCCAGCGATAGTCGCGGGCCTCGCGGATCATCTCCGCGAGTTGATTCATTCGTTTCCGCGTGCACCCGCCGGCCAGCGCAAAAGCGCCGATCTCCTGAAGCTTCTTACACGTGGCTTCCTTCATTCGTGGGAACGCAATGTGGCGTAAAACAAACCGAGCGCGAGCAGGATTTCAACTTTTTGCAGCGAGTGCTTGCTCCAGGATTATTTCGGCAATACCGGGATCAGTGCCGATGGAAGGGGCGTAAAATAATAAGCGGCCATCGATGCTGTACGGATTTTGACGGAAAATCTCGCCGCGGCACGCATCGTGGACGCGACGCGATGCGGGGGGCTCTTCTACGATTCCGAGCAGCCGCGGAATATCCTCATAGCTGTGCAGTCCATCAGAAATAAAAAACGGCACCACGACAACGTTCTCCGTGTTCGTTAATTTCGGCCAGTCTGAAACCAGCGGTGATTCTTCCATGTACACGTTGAGCACTGCCGCGTATTTCCCGAGCCCGCCGATCTTGTCCGCTTCGCGTTTGGCGGCAACGGCGCTGTTTTCGTTCAGATCTGTCCCATGTGCCACGATCAGCAAGCTGGTCTCGCCAGGATTAACACCGGCTGCAATTTCGCCTGCGCGTTTGAGTAGCAATTCCGTCATCCTCGGATGATTTCCAACCGGCTCGCGGTACGTCCAGATCTGCCCATTCGGTCTTTTTGTCGTGGCGCCATTCAGTTCAAGCTCGCGCGGAACCACTGTCTGCGTGAAATAACCTTCACTGATAAAATTCGGGACCACGTAAACCTCGCGAATCGATTCAGGATCAAACAGGAACCTCGCGTCCCGTAGGCTTGGTTCCTCTTTCCAGAACGCGCATTCCACCTGAGCAAAAATGTTGCGACGCCGAATGTCTGCCGCATGCGCCAGCGTCGGCGCGCTGGAGTCGGGATTAACAGTCGAGCCATGCGCGACGATCAACAGAGCGGCGTCTGGTCTTTGCACGGTTTAATTAACCACAGCGAACACGAAGCACACGGAGACAAAGGGTGTTTTTTCTTGTAGCCTCTGCGATCGATGCCATTCGGAGTTAGAATCGCTTCCGTAACTGGACATACCAGAACCGGCCTTTGATTGTGGCAAGCGATTCATCATAGCCATTCTCTCCAGCGCCAGCCACGAACGGCGGGTCGGAATCAAACACGTTTTGCATGCCAAGTGTGACCGTCGTGTTGTTCAACCAGGCGCGCCATCCACACGGATCGTACTCGGCCGCGGAAACAGGCATGACATCTTTCTCTTTGCCGTCTTTCATCTTCACATTCTTACCGCGATTTTTAGTGAAGCCGGGAACCGCCGCGACAGCGGGAGATGGCCGGTTGAACGTGTACGCGGCGATCAAGTCGAGCGTGCTCCATGCGGCCACTTTCCGCGCACGGAAAGGAAAAGAAGCAGCGTTATTTCCGGGCCCGCCTGTTCGGGGCATATTTCGCTTCGGCGATAGTGTCAGACTAATATTGTCATCTTCGTATTGACCGGTGAAATGGACTATCGCGCCTACGTCCAAGCCCTGCAGCCACGTATCAGCTGGACCGTCGTAGAACAGACTGAAATTAGCGCGGCTCCAAGGCAGGGAGCTGGTTAGGCTGAAGCCCGGTGGGATAAACTCGCCGGCGATTCCGAAGCGTTTGCTGTCCGGCCCAATCTGAAGCTCGGCCCGAGACAACCATGTGCCATTAAGCGTGGCCGTCAATTTGCCGAAATCCCCCTGGCCAAACATCGCAGATTCAAGGATGTATATCGCTTCGTAGTCGAGACCTTCGAAAATTGCACCCGTGAGATTTTTGTTGGGATCGATAACAAGTATGACCGGGCCCAGCTCACCGGGAGTTGAAGCGGGAGCGCGAAAGACTAGCCCGGACAGATTATTCTCAACAATAAATTGGGCGCCGAGAAGGGATGCGATCGATCGCATATCGATATGCCACCAATCGGCGCTAAGCGTCAGGCCCTTCAGCCATTTCGGACTGTACACCGCTCCGTAAGACCATTCATACGCCACCTCCGGATGTAGATTTGGATTTCCGCGTACGCGCTCTTCGGCGTCCTCCGTTTCTCTCAAAAATGGATCGAAGAACTGTGTGAAGCTTTGCGACGAAGCGGGGGAAATCTCCGATAGAGCTGGAGCATGAAACGCTTCGGTGTAGCTGCCGCGCAAAGTGAGCCCGCCGATGTATTTTGGATCAAGCGATTGCCAGCGCACCGAAACCTTCGGCTTTTGAGCGCCGTATCGGCTGTGCGTCGCCGGCTGAAATGGGAACGCTCCAGAAGGTAGAACCGCGGAGGTGTTCTGGCTGTACCATTCTTCGCGCTCGGCGAAATCAACCTCAAAGCTGTAGAACCCGGGGAGGTTCCATGTTGGACTGCTGAACGGGACTCGTACCTCTTCGTAGGTTGACCACACAGTTCGGTTCACCCTGGCGCCTTCTCCATCGGTGGACCCGATGCTCTGAAAGGTGGTGTTAAGCGCGTCACGATCGCGTGTCCAACTTGGCGCGTCGTACTCACCTCCGAGAGCAAACGAAACAGGTCCTCCGGGAAGATTGAACAGGTCGCCATTAAGAGTGACGTAACCAATCGGCAACTCGTATTCGCCCGAGTTATGCAGAGTGACATAAACCTTGCTCCTCGCCGCCCTCGTATTGTGAGCCGCCAGATTCAGGAATGGATCAAACGCCGTAGCTGGATTCGTATCCAACAATGCTTCGCGTAACCCGGACTGGCTGGCTTCGTTTACTGACAAATCCTGCCCTTCGTTCCGCGAATAACGAAAACCCAGCTCCCAATTCCAAGTCTTGAAGTAGCCACCGAAATCTGCCATCTCACCGCGCACGCCGAGATCGAACAGGGAATCCGAATAAGTGAACTTCTCGTGTCTGGGGCCGGTGTCGCTAATACCGCGGAAATGGACCCCGGTTGTTACAGGCAAACCAGATCCGTTAGGAAAGAAATTGGGAATTGTCGCATCAGCAACCGTGAATGGATTGAACGGATTCTGAATCGGCACGCTGATTCCTTGGGTACTAACGCCAAATGGATCGGGTGAAAACGGCACCGCTGCCAAGGACGAATCGAAAAACGAGCGCACATATTTAAAATCGCCAAACAGCACCAGGTATTTGTCACAAAGATTGCGGGTGAATGAGGCATAATAGGCTTGGCGATCCGCCGATGGAAGCGCTGGTGTTACGGCCGCGAAGTTGTACAAGAAGTAGTCACCACCTCCTCGGTATTTGGTGCCGGCCTGGTCAAGTTGAACTCTTGGATTATGGATACCTGGCGCGCCTGGGTATGCGTTGGGATTAATCGCAAAAGGGTCAACATAAAACGGAGATGCTTGCGCATTGGGTGCTGAATGCGGAATTGGCGTGTTCACGCCCGGCAGCGGTGTCCCGCCCGGACCGAAAAACATGCCAGGTCGTAGTAAGCGGAACGCTTGAATCCTACCAGGTTCATCGAAGCTGCGGAGATCGGACCCTGCAAACGGAAAGTAAAACGCATTAGCCGAGAGGTCCCGGTCGCGACTGAAAAGGCCGCCGGTGCGCTCCCAAAAATCGGCAACCACGACGATGTCAGTCTTGTCGTTGCCAGTGCCAGCTTTGATCCACGCTTCCCATTCACCCATGTCGTTAGAAGCACCGAGATTGGTATTCCCGTAGCTGCCACCGATCTCCAAGCCACGGAGTTTGTGGATCAAAAAGAAGTTAACCACGCCGGCGACCGCATCGGAGCCATAAACTGCGGATGCGCCATCCTTTAAGATGTCGACATGATCGATCATCGAGAACGGAATCAGATTAATGTCCACACCTCCGCTGAACCCGACGGCGTTCAATGAACCCAAGGCGACACGCTTTCCGTCAACCAGCACGAGGGTTTCCTTCGCCAACAAGCCGCGCAGGTTAAATTGGACAGTACCGTCACCGCCGTTGGCGATGTTAAGATTTTGGGTGCCGCCCGCCTGCTGCGGCAGAAATGTTGTCAAATCCGTTGCGTTCCGGATGCCCAGCTTTTCGATGTCTGCCGGACGATATGTATCCACCGGGTTCGGACCGACTTCTTCAGCAGTCGGAATGTTCGAGCCGGTGACGATGACCTCGACTACTGTGGCGACATTCCGATTAGCCTCCTGAGATGTGGATCCCGTCTCCTGACCAAATGAGCTCGAGACGGACAGAAAAGGAATTCCGATTATGCTAACTCCCGCGAACAAAAAAGGGGGCCGTTTAATCGCCAGCACCTCCGCAACGCAGATGTTGTAGAGGGAAACCCTGCGCACTACAAGTGTGATTTGGGCTGACCTGAACAGCTGCCGGCGCTGGATCGAAGAAGCGTCGCACTGTCGATCCAGTAAGGACGCAGACGACTCGTTACAGCGTAAAAATTTATGGTGCCACATTCGGCGAAGGAAAGAGCTGATCTGGAGCTGGAAACGACGTTAGTAATTCCGCTGGGTTTGCTCGCGCATCTTGCAATTTGCCGTCGAAATACACCCGGACAATGAATCCTCCGTACTTGCGTCCGTCAGCTGTGGCCGATTTGGTCTTTAAACGCACATAGGTCGCTGCTAGAAATTTCGGAGTCGGATCGCTCCAGTCTTCGGAACCGGTAAGCCAGGCATAGCTTGTCCGCGCATCGGTAGGCTCCATTCGGTTATCTTTCGTCTGGTCATAAAACGAGACGACGATTCTCACAACGTGCCCATTTTGGGTACCGGGTCGCGGCTTTATTCCAATTTTGAGAGTGAAATGACTCTCCGCTTTCGGATCAACTGTTTCTGACAGAGTTGTCTCGGTGATGGCCAAAATTGTGTCCTGCGCGGCATTGATTCGCCGCAAAAGCCGAGGGAAACGTGCATCAGAATAGAGCGCGCGAAATTCAGGAAGAAACGCGATCCACTGTAATACTCCGGAGTGTTCCTCGTAGGCGATTTCCAGCCAGCGAAATGCTTGTTCTTTGTCGCCGAGCGCAGTCGAAACTGCCGCGATCAAAGGAGCCGAGACGTATCGCTTCTCTCTTGCTTGAACAAGTCGTGCAAGAATATTTCGCGCGTCCGTCTCGCGGCCCATGCGCGCGTAGGTGATGGCAAGGCCGCTACTCGGCAAATTCGTTGTGTCTTGGGCTCTTGTGTAAAGCGCGATTGCTTCGGGGAAATCGCCCTTCTCGCGGTATGCGGCGGCTAGAATTGAATCCAGGTAAAAGTAATTTGGATCGAGCTGGAGCGTTCGTTGGCCTTCGACAACTGCATCATCAACTTGGTCGTTAGCCAGGTACGCAGCGGTGGCGACATAGCTCGTGATTGGGGATACCGGATCTAATTTCTCAGCATCCAGAATACTTTGAAGGCCCTGTTTTAGTTCGCCGCGGAAAAGTGGGTGCAATCCCGCGAAGAGGTGAGCAGGTGCGGAGTTAGGATCGAGCTCGAGCGCACGCTGCAGCTCCGCATCCGCGCCCGCGAGATCCCAATCGAGGACACGTTTCGCTTCGCTAAGGTAGCAATGCGGCTCAGCATCTCTCTCATCTAGCGCGATCGCCTTTAAAGCTGCCTCTTTCGATAAAGGGTACGCTTTGAGAGGTTCTACGTAAACGTCGGCCAAAAAATACCAGACCTTCGCAATCCCAGTCCAAGCACGCGAAAACGTCGGATCGCTGTCGACGCCGCGCTGAAAGAAACTGAGGGCTCTGCGCAAGTCCTCTTCGCTGCTCTTATTCGAGAAATAAAGGCCTTGGAGATAAAGATCGTATACTTCTGTGTTATGTTGTTGCTGGGCCGGAAGCGCAATGGCGAGCTTGATCTTGAGCGCATCAACAATGGAGCGAGTTATTTCGTCCTGTAGCGCAAAGACTCCTGTCATTCCGCGGTCGTACGTTTCCGTCCAAAGTTGAAAGCCGCTGCGCGTGTTAATTAACTCGGCATTAACACGGATGCGATTACCATCACGCCGTAAACTGCCTTCAACCACATTCGCGACGTTTAGTTTTTTCCCAATCTCAATCGCGTTCACGTTCTTTCCTTTAAATGAAAAGGACGAGGCGCGGGCAACGACACGCAGCCCCTCGATTTTAGCCAGTGCGTTGATGATCTCTTCGCTCATGCCGTCGCAGAAATATTGCTGATCCTTTGTTTCACTAAGATCAAAGAACGGCAGCACGGCGATGCTCTTCTCGGGGGGCGACGTGGTTGTCAGGTTCCGATGCCAATAGAATGGAAGCGCCAAGCCCAGAGCAGCTACTAACAAAACGAGCAACAGAGCAGCAGGCGATCTTATCCAACGCAGCCATAAAGGCGCTGCAGTCGAACGTTGCAACTCAGCCTCGACTTCCAGTTTGTGGCGGAGATCTTTTAGCCCTTGAAGTAACTCCTGCGCGTTGCGATATCGTTCATCACGATCTTTGCGCAGCGTTTTGCTGATGATCTGCCGCAATTCAGCAGGCGCGTGTACGGCGTAACGAGTTAGCGGCGGTGCTTCCTTCTCAAGAATCGCAAGCATTACCTCTTGTGATGTGTCGCCGCCGAACGGCAAATGGCCGCTCAGCATTTCATAAAGAACCACGCCTATGCTCCAGACATCAGTCCGTTCATCGAGACCGTTGCTGTCGGGACACGCCTGTTCGGGCGACATGTAACGAGCGGTGCCCAATATTGACCCGAGATTTGTCTCAGCGAGCGTGGTCGATTCTACACCGTCCTCCGTATCGGCGGCGGCGGATTCGGCTAGCTTTGCAATGCCAAAGTCGAGCACTTTAACGTACCCGTCCGGCCGGAGCATGATGTTCTCCGGTTTGATATCGCGATGGACAATTCCGGCCTGGTGTGCGGCCGCAAGCGCACTCGTTACTTGAATGGCGATCTCAACAGCCTCGCCCAAGTCGACTCGTCCGCGCGTCAGCCGTTGACGCAGCGTTTCTCCTTCGATCAGTTCGCTGGCGATATAATGAATCGAGTGGTCCTCGCCGATTTCGTAAACGGTCAGAATATTTGGATGATTAAGCGCCACTACGGCGCGCGCTTCTTGTCGAAACCGCTTCAGGCGTTCGGCGTCGCCAGTAAAATGAAAAGGCAAAAGTTTTAATGCGGCCTTGCGGCCTGCAACAATGTCGGTGGCCAGATAGACTTCGCCCATACCGCCACTGCCTAACGGCTCAGTGATTTTGTAATGACCAATGACTTTGCCGACGGGCGAAGAAGCCTGTTGTGCTTGAATAACTCTCGTGGCGAGAGCAGCGGCTGAGGTTTCCATGAAGTCCGCCGCGTTCGCGCGTGACGCAAGAAGTGCTTCTACCTTGCGACGTAAAACCTGATCGCCGTGGCAGGCGTGCTCGAGAAATGTGTTAACCCGTTCAGAGGGCAGCCCGTTCGCGGCGCGAAAGATTTCTTCAATCGTTTGCAACTCCACCGCCGTCATAGACCCGATTACAACACCAGCCTAACAAGGTTGCCTGCCCTGGTCTGCTGATTCAAGAAAATCTCCAATCAAATGAGCACTTTCGTCCGCGGTTCTCGTTTGTGGTCACCGGAAACCAATAAACCGAAAGAAAACCTATGAAGAAACAAACTCTTTTGAAACTTGCATTCGTGCTCGTCTCGTTGGCAGCGGCAACGGTCGGGACTGGTCAACGTCCGCTGGCGGTGGCCGGCAGGCCAGAGATAGTCCCACCGGTGCGATACAGGGTTATCGACTTGGGCGAGGATAGTTTTGGAAACGTGATCACGGATTCGGGCCGAATTCTCGGCTCAATCTCCTTTGGCGGGCCGGACCGGGACGCGGGATTTTTCCCCAGCCCGCGAAGTTCGGCGATTGATCTCGGAACATTGCCGGGCTTCACTGGAAGCAGAGGGCTTGGCATGAATTCACGCGGGCAAATGGTCGGATTTGCTACGCCATTTGACATGCAAGCGCCTTTATTCTGGGCCGGCAGTCAAAGCGCTCCCGTCGAACTGCCTGGGCTGTCAGATGGAATTGTCGGGCAGGCATCCGGCATCAATCGATGCGGGCAGATTGTCGGCACGTTCTTTACCGCGGATAGCGAACTGCCGGTCTTTTGGCCGAATAGCAACGCCTCACCGACTTATCTCACCGAATTGAGCAACGAGTTGCCCTTTGGCGAAGCGCTCAGCATCAATGCGGCTGGCAACATTTTCGGAGACGGCTGCTCGCCGGACTTCGTTGAATGTCACGCCGCATTTTGGGAGAACAGCGCAAGCACTCCGGTGGCCTTGGCTTCACCAGGTGGTGATTTCATTTACACCGACGCCGGTGGTTTCAGTTCAGGCGAGACGGTCGCCCATGGGCTTAACAACTCCGGAAGCATGGCCGGTTTCGCATACAATGCTGACTTTTCCCAAACTCGTGCCGTGTTCTGGGCCAGTAACTCGAGTCCCGCAGTGGTGCTGAGCACGAGTGATGAGTTCAGCAACGGCACAGCAGAATGTATCAACGATGAAGGCCGGATAGTCGGTACGGCGTACAACTCTGACTTTTCAGAGTCCCATGCCTTTCTCTGGCAGAGTGCAAACAGTCCCGGTATCGATCTGAACACAGTTATCAGCCCTCATTCAGGCTGGGTCCTCGAGATCGCCCGCAGTGTTAATCGCGCCGGGGCAATCACCGGCGAAGGCCTCCTCAATGGAGTCGGCCACGGATATGCGCTGATACCCGTGCGCGGTTCAGATAATTGAGATAATTGATTGTGAATGGCGGCAGTCTCGGTGATTGCCGCCATTATTCTTCGATAGATTTCGCTTCCCATTAGTGCTGACCGACTTCCCCTCTCTCAGCTGTCGTGATGCAATTCCGTGTACAGCCATACTTTCGCAAATTCCCAGTCGCGCCTAACCGTTACACGCGAAATCTTGAGTACTTCTGCCATCTCATCGTAGTTGAGGCCGCCAAAATATTTCAGCTCGACCACTTGAGCTTTCCTTGAATCGAGCGTGGCAAGTCTTTCCAACGCCTCGTGCAGATCAACGATCTCCTTTGATCGTTCCGGCGAAACGATTGCTGCTTCGTCCAATTCCAGTTTGAGCGCCCCGCCTCCGCGTTTTTGCGATTGCTGATTTCTTGCGTAATCGACCAGAATTTGACGCATCGCCCGGGCAGCTACGGCAAAAAAATGGGCGCGATTTTGCCAATTCATTCGCGTCTGGTCAGCTAGGCGCAGGTAAGCCTCATTGACCAATCCGGTGGTTTGCAGGGTGTGATCAGGACGTTGACCTCCCATCTGATAATGCGCGAGACGGCGAAGTTCTTCGTAAACCAGCGGCGTCAGCTCGACCAGGGCAGCATTGTCTCCGTTACTCCATTGCGCCAGTAGCTCGGTAACCCTTTGCTGAGACGCCGAAGAACTTTCCATAGCTCCTTCACACGCTACCAACCTGAAGAATTTCTGCACGTCAGAAGCGTCGCCGCAAAAATTGACAATTCAGATGAGCACCTTGGTCGCTCATTTTCGTTTTCTCGCAGTGAAGCACCAAACCAGAAAATCGAAAAAGAAAGGAAACAATGAATTCGCTAACAAACTTGAAAAAACCAAGAGTCCTCACACTTCTCATTACACCCGCACTAATTGCTGCCACGTTTACAGCCATGTCCGCGCGTGCCACGCCGTCATGCGGAGTCACAAACAGCAACCTCTTATATCCTGGACAGCCTGTCGACAGTGCACACGCTGCTCACTTTCCTGACGGCTTACTCAACTTGTTATGCAATGAGTTGCAGCAGTACGGATGGGGCATCAGAACCAAAGTAAAGGGGGACTCGGACGTCTATGTTGTTCAAAACACGTTTCCTCCAGGGGCTGATAGCGGATGGCATACGCATCCCGGCCCCAGCCTGATCACTGTCACGGCCGGCACGATTACCGCATATGAAGCCGATTCACCCAATTGCACGCCGAAGATCTATAACGCAGGTGACAGCTTCACCGACGTCGGATGTGGCGACGTACACCTGCTACGCAATGAGGGATCGATTTGCGCCGTAACTATCGTGGTTCAGATCGTTCCGGCAGGCCAGGCGCGAAGGATTGACGCTGATCAGCCACCTAGTTGCCCAGCCTTTACCTGTCCTTCCCCCTCGCCTTCGCCTTGCGTTCAATAACTGACCTATTTTGAGCGGGATTTCGTTGTAACCGCAATTATACTCGTCCCAGCGGTACCTTCGTAGAGCCGCTGGGACGAAAGTGTCGAAATATTTTGATCAGGCGGGTGACCCGATACATGGCGCCCATCGCTTGCATGGCCGCGACGCGTTCTGCTATTGTGACGCATGCGCTTTCGGACCTATAGAAACACGGACCTGACGGTGAGCGAAGTTGGCTTCGGCTTGTGGACGATTTCCACCGGCTGGTGGGGGAATTTTACCGAGGGCGAAGCGATCGCGCTTATGCATAAGGCGTTCGATCTCGGCATGACATTGTTCGATGCGGCTGATACCTATGGAAACGGACTCAGTGAAGAGTTGATTGCGAAGGCGTTTCCGAATCAGCGCGACCAAATTGTGATCGCGACCAAGGTCGGGTACGATTTTGTGCATTACGGCGAGGCACGTGGACGCGGCCAGCGTGAAATTCCCCAGGACTTTTCACCGGATGCGATTACGCGTGCAACCGACGCGGCGCTCAAGCGATTAAAGACGGATCGAATTGATCTGCTCCAACTCCACAATATTCGGATGGAACAGGCTTACGATGATGCGCTTTGGAAGACTCTCGAGAAATTAAAATCCGAAGGAAAGGTTCGGTATTACGGCATTGCGCTGGGGCCGGCTATTGGCTGGTTATTCGAGGGACTTAATTGCATCCGGGAGCGTGGCCTCACAAGTGTGCAGCACATTTATAATATGCTTGAGCAACATCCCGGACGCGCCTTTCACGACGCCGCGACCGAAGCCGGCAGGGACACGATGTTTCTTGTTCGAGTAACGCATTCGTCCGGAATGCTGGAAGGCAAGTACACC
>DASTMV010000010.1:0-12712 GCA_035713885.1 Candidatus Udaeobacter sp.
CGCGCAGGCCAACATGGCTGTTTACTTCTCGACGCTGAAACCCGGCGACAAAATTCTGGCCATGAATCTTGCGCACGGCGGCCATCTCACGCATGGACATCCGGCGAATTTCTCGGGTAAATTCTACGCGGTAGCACAGTACGGTGTGAGCGAAAGCACCGAGCAGATCGATTATAACGCTCTGCAAAAGCAAGCTGAGGAAGTGCGGCCAATGATGATCACTGCTGGGGCGTCGGCTTATCCGCGGATTATCGATTTTGCACGCTTGCGCAAAATAGCCGATTCCGTTGGCGCACTTCTTTTCGTCGACATGGCGCACATTGCCGGGCTCGTTGCGGGCGGACAGCACCCGAGCCCGATCCCGCACGCTCAATTTGTAACGACCACGACGCACAAAAGTCTGCGTGGCCCCCGCGGCGGCATCGTTATATGCGACGAAAAATTTGCGAAGCAAATCGACGCGACCGTCTTTCCCGGTGTACAGGGTGGACCGCTCATGCACGTCATTGCCGCGAAGGCGGTGTGTTTCCATGAGGCGCTTCAACCGCAGTTCCGCGAGTATCAACGTCAGGTCGTCACCAACGCGAAAGCGCTTGCTGCTGGCCTAACGAAGAACGGCTATCGTATCGTTTCCGGCGGCACCGATAACCATTTAATGCTTGTCGATCTTCGTCCGAAAAACCTGAATGGCAAAGACGCGCAAGAGCTTCTGGACCGCGCTGGCATTACCGTGAACAAGAATGCGATCCCGTTCGATACCAGCTCGCCTTTCAAACCGGGCGGCATCCGCATCGGCACGCCCGCCGTAACCACGCGCCGCATGAAAGAAGAGGAAATGCTGGAAATTGCGGATCTCATCGCTGAGGTGCTTGAAAAAGCTGGCGCTGCTGGCGTACTTGAAAACGTGCGAAAAAAAGTGCTGGATTTAACGCAGCGATTTCCGTTGGCGACTTAGGTTGGGCGTAGGATTATTGGATTCGGTAGGTCCCGGCGCTGTTGCACCAATTCGTATTATCCAATCTACGAAAATCTGCGTAATCTGCGGAAAGGATGAATCGCGCGGCTGATCAACCCGAGCCCAATCCCTTGCGTGAGGGATTGTCGGCGCGCCCCGTACCCCAGCCATGCAGCATTGTAATCTTCGGCGCTACCGGCGATCTCACTCATCGCAAACTGGTGCCGGCGCTATACAACCTTGCGGCCGATGGCGAACTGCCACCGGATGTGGTGATCGTCGGATTTGCCCGCCGGGACAAAACTGACGACGAATTCCGGCGCGATCTCGAAGAATCCACCCGCAAGTTTTCTCGCCAGCCTGTGCGCGATGAAATTTGGAACACGTTTGCGCAATCGATTTTTTATCACCGGAGCGAGTTTGGTGATGAATCTGGTTACAGGCAGCTGGTCAAACGCCTTAACGACATCGATAAGAGTCACGGCACCCGCGGGAATCGTCTTTTCTACCTGGCGGCCGGTCCCGATCAATTCGAGCCGATCCTCAAGAACCTTAAAGCCGCCGGCTTGAACCAGACCTGCAAAGGAAGCTGGGCCCGCATCATCATCGAGAAACCGTTCGGGACCGATCTCGCCTCCGCTCGCGAGCTGAATCGGGTTGTCCGCAATTCCTTCACAGAAGAGCAGACCTATCGCATCGACCATTTTCTCGGAAAAGAGACTGCACAGAACATCCTCGTTCTTCGGTTTGCCAACGCGATCTTCTCCCCGCTGTGGAACACTCATTACATTGATCATGTAGAAATCACAGCCGCGGAAACTCTGAGCGTAGGCACTCGAGCCGGTTATTATGAAACTGCAGGCGCGTTGCGCGACATGGTGCAGAACCATTTGATTCAGCTTCTGTGCCTTGTGGCGATGGAACCGCCCACTGATCTGAGCGCGAACAGTATTCGCGACGAAAAAGTCAAAGTGGTGCGATCGCTGCGTCGCTGGTCAGCCAGCGAAATCGCGGCCAGCGTTATACGCGGTCAATACACGAAAGGTATCATCAACGGCGAGGCAGTCGTCGGTTACCGCGAGGAACAAAACGTCAACCCGGATTCACAGACGGAAACGTTTGTCGCCTTGCGTCTGTTCATCGACAACTGGCGGTGGGCCGACGTGCCAATTTACATGCGCGTGGGAAAACGGCTGCCAAAATCAGCAACCGAAATATCGATTCACTTCAAGAAAGCGCCGCCCGTCTTGTTTAACAAAGATCTCCGCGACTTAAACGTGCTGGTCATCCGTATTCAACCGGATGAAGGGATTTCGCTGCGGATTCATGCCAAGGTACCGGGCAGTAGTTTTCGTATTGAGCCCGTCAAAATGGATTTCCATTATGGAACCTCCTTCGGCAAACCCAGTCCCGAAGCGTACGAACGTTTGTTACTTGATGCCATGAGCGGTGACGCCACGCTCTTTGCCCGTGCCGACGAAGTGGAGCAGGCCTGGGCTTTCATCGATCCAATCGAGGAATCCTGGCACGCGAAAAAAGATGCGCCGGAATTGTTCTTTTACCCCTCAGGTTCCTGGGGGCCGGAACAAGCCGATGATTTGCTCGCTCGCGACGGGCGGGCATGGAGAAGATTATAATCATTCGTTATGCCTGCGGCTGCTGAAACATACTCGTTAGGCACTCCGATCGAGATCGGAAAAATCGAGCAGGAATTAAAGAAATTGTGGCGGGAGAGCGAAAGCGCCATGACGCGCGCGTCGCTCATGAATCTTGCTGTCTACAGTGAGCAACCAGGTTCGCTGAATAAAAACACACAGTTGATGGCGAGAATTACCGAGAACCACGCCTGTCGCGCCATCGTAATTGAAGCCGATTGCAACGCAGCGGACGACCATGTCAGCGCATGGATCAGTGCACATTGTCACGTGAGTGGCGCTGGCAGCAAACAAGTTTGCTCCGAGCAAATCTCATTTCTGCTCAAAGGGGGCTGCACCAGACAATTGCCAAACATCGTCCTCTCACATCTCGACTCAGATCTGCCATTCTATCTCTGGTGGCAGGAGGAATTGCGCGAGCCGATGGATCCGCAGCTTTGGACCTGGGTCGATCGAGTCATCTACGACAGTCACGACTGGAGCGATTTCCGGGCACAGTTGCGTTTGGTCGCGTCCGCGCAGCAGGAAACCCAGCAGCGCATTGTTCTTTGCGACTTGAATTGGACTCGGCTCGACAGCATCCGGTTCGCGCTTGCGCAATTCTTCGACCATCCCGCCTCACATCACCGACTGAGTAAGATCAGTAAAGTTCGAATTGATTTTGCGCCCGGTTTCAGATCGACTGCTCTCCTGTTTGCAGGCTGGCTCGCAGCACAATTAAAGTGGGAAATCGGCGATAGGAAATCTTCGCACGACCTCCGCTTCGTCGATTCTTCCGGACGCCAAATCGATGTTGAATTGCGCGAGCGCGACGGACAGCCGGTCCACGCAGTAGCTTTGACCAGCGCGGATGTAAAATTTTTCGTGACCTACGCAAAATGCGGCGATCTTCTGGAAGTCTCACGAGTGCAGACTGGCGAAAAACGCCTGCCGCAACTAATGCCTGCCGCGGACCATGATCCCGTAAGCTTGATCAGCGAAGAATTGATGCGCGGCGGACCGCACCGCGTTTACCTGCACGCAATCGACTGCGTGCTCGACCTCCTGTAGCCATCGCCCTGTGGACGGTCCTCTTTGAGCGTTTCGACGGGCCGAAGACCCGTGACTACATGATCAGCGCGTAGAGTTCGCGAACGTTCTTCTCAATCGAGAAAAGCGTCTTCGCACGTTGAAAGCCAGCCTGGCCAAGTCTTGCTGCCAACGAGGTCTCGCTAATCACCTTTTGAATCGCATGAGCCATGGATTCGACATCCCCTGGTTGCACCAGAAAGCCGGTTTCGTTTTCGACGACCATTTCCGGAATTCCGCCGAGGTTCGTGGAGACGACGGGCAACCCCGTCGCCATCGCCTCCATGATGACCGTGGGCAGATTGTCCATGCCACCGTCGGGATCAATCACACTTGGAAGCACAAAAACATTTGCCGCAGCGAGGCGACGCCGGACTTCAGACTGTGGCTTTGCGCCACTGAGTCTGACATGGTCTCGCAAACTCAGCGCTTCGATTTGTTCATGCAACCCGTTTCCCAGCGGTCCTTCGCCGATAATTTCGCATTGGAACGAGTTCCCACGTTCCGCCAACAAACTGCATGCGCGAATCAAATCGCTGAATCCCTTTTTCGGAATCAAACGGCCGACCGCGATTATGAGCGACGGGGTTGACGCGAAATTTGCGCGGTCGAATTCGGTGAGATCAAGGCCATTGTAGATGCGTTGGACGCGATCAGCGCGCTCGGGAAATCTCTCACGCAAAAATTGCGCTGCATAATCGGTTTCGGTGACAACCGCACGCGCCGCTTCAACAAGCTTATTCAAGCCAATTTCGAAATTGCGCGGCGCAAAAATATCATTCGCGTGCGCCGTAATGCTGAATGTGATCGGAAAGAATTTATTGATCCAAAAGGCCGTGCGCGCAGCCATACCGGCGAAATGCGCATGCACGCGCCGAATCCCCCGTTCACGCAAACGTAATCCGACGTAGACTGCCTGGTAGAGCCGGAGGAAATCAGTCCGGCGTCCCCATTCCTCGAGTGCGCTCAGGATCTCCGGATTGAGCTTCCCCTTTTTTGAAGCGCTTCGAATTTCCTCCAGCAAGTGCTTTTCATCGGGAAGATAGTGTATCCGCTCTATAATGCGCCTGTCCCAATCCTGTGGCGGTTCGTCCTTCGGGGTTCTGATCGAAAAGATCGACGGCGCAATGCGTTGCCTGTCGAGTTCGGCAACCTCACGATAACAAAAGGTCTGTCCGAACGATGGGAAGCGCTCGAAGAGATAAGCAAACCGAGTCATCGAGGTTTAGTAGCAAAGAGCGACTACGAACTGCCGCGCTTGACCGGAATCGGTCTTCCCGACTCATCCACCGCGACTAACGTAAACACGCCATGAGTTACACGGAGTTCTTCGCCCGTCATGTAACGCGTCACCCAAACTTCGACAGGGATGGTCATCGAAGTCCGCCCAATTTTTTCTACATGCGCGTAACACCTGACGGTGTCCCCCACTCTCACAGGCTGCAGGAATGACATTCCTTCCATCGCCGCCGTCACCACGCGCGCCTGCGCCGTTTTCGCTGCGAGAATTCCACTGCCGAGATCCATTTGCGAGGTCACCCACCCGCCAAAAATATCGCCATTTGGATTTGTGTCCTGAGGCATTGCGATGGTTTGAATAACCAACTCGCCCTTTGGTTTTTCGGACATAAAGCCAATGTAGCCTGTTATTCCGAGGCAAGTCGAGGAGTACGAAATACGGTACAGTCCTCTCGCGGGAGCCCTTCGACTCCGGTCAGAATACGAATATTACAGAATCAGCATGCAATCACCGTAACTGTAGAAACGATAGCGCGCGCGTACTGCTTCTTCGTACGCGCGAAGCACGAATTCACGACCAGCAAACGCGCTCACCAGCATCAACAACGTCGAGCGTGGCAAATGGAAATTTGTTAGCAGCGCGTCCACGATTCGAAACGTGAATGGAGGATGGATGAACAGGTCGGTCTCACCCGATTGCGATTCAAGCCGCCGGGTACCCATTTTGAGATCATGCGGCGCAGTTTCGAGAACGCGTACGACAGTTGTTCCCACTGCCAGCACGCGCCCTGCGTGATTGATCTTGTCTGCAGCTTCCCGCGAAATGGAGAAACGCTCCGCGTGCATCCGATGTTCGGCGATGTGCTCTGACCGCACAGGCAGAAATGTTCCAGGGCCAACGTGCAGTGTCACAAATGTGTGCGGAAACCCACTCAGAATTTCGGGAGTGAAATGCAGCCCGGCCGTGGGCGCAGCAACAGCTCCGGGCGAATGAGCAAAAACTGTTTGGTAACGCGCCGCATCTGTTTCATCGCTTGAGCGGTTGATATAAGGCGGCAGCGGCATGGAACCGCCGGCATAAACGTCGATGTCTTTCTCCAGTTCAACGATGCGCTCGCCGCCTGAACCGATTCTCTCGATACGTAAAGGAATCCCGCTGATCCTGGCGATGGCGCCAACACGCATTTTTCGTCCCGGTTTCACCAGGCATTTCCAAACCCCGGGACCAAGGCGTTCCAGAAATAGAAATTCAATCGCGCCATCATCGGAAAATCGTCGAGCCCGAAGAACGCGTGTATCGTTTAATACCAAGAGGTCCCCCGGCTGAAAAAACGCTTTTAGCTCGTGAAATTGTCGTTGCTCGATCTTCTGTTCGGCGCGATGCAAAATCATCATTCGGGAATCTTCGCGTCGCGCAAGTGGCCGCTGCGCAATCAATTCCCGCGGCAAAACGTAATCGTAATCGATCAGCTCTCCGCTCATTGGATCTTTAATCTTATCCGAATGCACGCCGAATGCGTGTTGCGTTCGTACTGGCGCTGATGTTCATGCAAAGAGGCGCAACTGAGTCGTCGATCGGCGAAATGATTTGCAAGAGAGTGCCGGGCGAGCACCGAGACCGGCGTGACGACAACCGACTTTGAATAAGGACGCGATTTGCTCGGCAAAAATTCCTTCTCCGGTCATGCGCGCGTGCCATTGCGAATTGTTTAGCCGGTTTCCCCGAATATGCCGGATGCGACCAAGCACCTTTTCTTTCCGGTCTGGAAAATTTTCCTCGAGCCAGTGTTCGAATAATGGCCGGACAGCCCAAGGCAGCCGAACAATTGTGTAACCAGCAAACTGTGCGCCCACCTCCGCACAGGCTTCCAGAATCTTCGGCGTTTCATGATCTGTGAGGCCGGGAATAATGGGAGCGACCATCACACCAACTGGAATGTTCGCCGCGCAAAGTTGCCGGATCGCGTCGAGGCGGCCTTGAGGCGATGTCGTGCGCGGTTCAAGCACTTGCTGCAGCTTGGGGTCGAGCGACGTTACTGAAACATTTACCGCCGCCGCATTGAACGTGGCCAACTCCTGCAAAAGATCGATGTCCCGGGTGACAAGATGGTTTTTTGTAATGATCGCTACTGGATTTCGAAGCTTGGCAAGCACTTCAAGGCAACCGCGAGTAATCTGCAGTTTTCGTTCGACCGGCTGATATGGGTCCGTTACGCCGCTCAACACGAGCGTCTGAGGCTGCCATCGAGGCGATTCCAGTTCAGCGCGCAGCAACTCAGGCGCGTTTGTTTTCACTACGATCTTGCTTTCAAAATCGAGGCCGGCTGAAAATCCGAGATACTCGTGCGTTGGCCGCGCATAACAATAGATGCACCCGTGCTCGCATCCACGGTAGGGGTTCAAGCTCGTTTCAAACCCAACGTCTGGACTGCTGTTGCGCGTGATAACGGATTTTGTTCCGTCACAGAAGTATTGGGTCGGATGGCGGCGCGGTGCTTCAGCCTCAAGATCGACAACCTCAGAATCCGTTAAATCAACATGAAGCTTTTCAAAACGGTTCGCGGGGCTCCACGACGCACCACGTCCGTGAATCGGTGCACTGCTCTGGGGCGCCTCCTCCACCACAGGTCGAAATTTCTTGCTAACCCGCACGGAATAAGTTCATATGAACATAATCACTGTCGAGCAAATATTTGAGTTTTTGCTATACTTGCGCACCGATTGCTGATCACCAGTTTCCCGGAGGGGTGGCAGAGCGGTTGATCGCGCCGGTCTTGAAAACCGGAAGGCCGAAAGGCCTCGTGAGTTCGAATCTCACCCCCTCCGCCCTCCTTCACTTTGAAAATATTGAAAGTAAAGTAACTACTGCAAGAGCAGTTCCGGATACTAACGTGAGGCTCAAATCCAGAAACCAGCTGGGATGACAGCGTTTTTCGGAATCACAACGATGCCATCTCGAATAAAGTAATTGTCTGCATCCAAGTTTTCCGATTTCCCTTCCGGGGTAATCACAACGCCATCGCCGATGCGCGCGTTCTTGTCGATGATTGCGCGGTCGATCACACAATTTTTGCCGATTCCCATGGCTGGCTGCGAGGGAGCGCTCTGGCCCAATTCAAAATGATCGGCGCCCATGATGATACTGTTGCGAATCGTGGCACCCCCATGAATCACACTGCGGATTCCCACCACGCTTCGTTCCAGGTGCGCGTCGGAGATAATGCAGCCGTCCGAAATGATCGCCTGCCGCAATGTTGCGCCGTTGATCTTGCTGCCCGGCAAAAAGCGCGGATGAGTGTAAATAGGATAATCAGGCTCGAAAAAACTGTACTCCGGGACTAGGTCGGTGAGATCCAGGTTTGCTTCATAAAACGCGCGGATTGTTCCAATGTCTTCCCAATATCCCTGAAAGATAAACGCACTTACGTGCCTTTCTCTGATCGATTCCGGAATAATGTGCTTTCCGAAATCGAACAGATCGTTCTCTAACGACTCGATTAGCACGTTACGATTGAAAACGTAAATGCCCATCGACGCTTGAAACAGCTCTTCGCTTTCGTCGCAATCGATGGCTTTGAGTAACTCCCGGCTCATCTTCATTTCCTGCAAATCAGATTCATTGGAAGGTTTCTCGATGAACCCAGTGATGCGACGATCCAGTCCGCTCCGCATGATTCCAAATTCAGAAACCTGATGTGGCGACACCGGTTTCGTTGCCAGTGTGATGTCGGCTCCCAGCCGGATGTGCTGATGCAGCAACGCGCGAAAATCCATCCGATAAAGCTGGTCGCCACTTAAGATCAAGTAATAGTCAAACGGCCGCTCGAGGAAGTAGCGCATGTTTTGCCGAACCGCGTCGGCCGTTCCCTGATACCATCGCGATCCCTCAGAAGTTTGCTGGGCGGCAAGAATGTCCACAAAGCTGCGCGAAAAATTATCGAACTTATAGCTGGCCTGAATGTGTCGGTGCAGTGACATGCTGTTGAACTGAGTCAGCACGAAAATCGAGCGTAGCCCGGAATTCAGGCAGTTACTAATTGGGATGTCGACGATGCGATACTTGCCGCCGAGCGGCACCGCCGGCTTCGCGCGGTCTTTTGTCAGCGGAAACAATCGGGTGCCGGCCCCGCCACCCATAATGATAGCAAGCGTTCGCTGCAAAGTGCCGGCCGGAAGCGCCCCAGCTGTTTCTCCAGGTGAACTCTGCAGAATGGAAAGACGGTCAGCGTGAGCTGGCATCAGGTCTATCAATAGCCCAGCATGCGCCGCTTTGCGCAATTTTTTGCAAGCCCCGGGGATAACCCCGCCCGAGATGTTGCGGCTGATAACGGCCGCAACTACTGTCCACGGTCATGTGTGGAATCGTTGGTTATGTGGGGAGTGGGCAGGCGACGCCAATTTTACTCGACGGATTGCGCCGCCTCGAATACCGCGGCTACGACTCGGCAGGCCTCGCTGTGATCGATCGAGGCGAATTGGATGCGCGGAAATGTGCCGGACGTATCGCTTCGCTCGCAAAACTCGTCAGGAAACAGCCGGTATCCGGCTCTTTGGGCATCAGCCACACGCGCTGGGCGACGCATGGCAAAGTAAACGACAAGAATGCGCATCCGCACTTCGATGCCAGCGGTAAACTGGCGCTGGTCCACAACGGCGTGATCGAAAACTATCAGGCATTGAAAGATGAGCTCATCCGCAGCGGCGATACAAATTTTCGTTCGGACACCGACACCGAAGTGCTCGCTCATCTGATCGGAAGACTCTATGACGATTCATGCGCCAGTACCGTGGACGCAGCCGGGAAAAAAGGCCGGTTTTTTGAGGCGGTTCGGACGGCGCTCCGGCAGGTCATCGGGACGTACGGCATCGCTGTGGTTCATGCTGATGTGCCGAATTTCATGATCGGCGCGCGGCGTGGTAGCCCCCTCGTGCTTGGAGTAGGCAGCGGCGAAAATTTCTTGGCCAGCGATGTAAGCGCAATCGTCGCCTACACGCGCGACGCTGTTTACCTAAATGATTTTGATGTCGTGGCTGCTGAGCTCGACAAATTCGAAATCAGCTCGCTTGCCGGCGACATCACGGAACATCCCGTCAGCAAAGTCGAGTTCACCGCCGAGGATATCGGCAAAGGCGATTATCCCCATTACATGCTCAAGGAGATCTTTGAGCAACCAAACACCGTGCGCGACGCAATGCGCGGCCGTCTCAACCCGGAGGAATGCACGGCAAAATTGGGCGGGTTGAACATGGGGCCGGCGCAATTGCGCGACGTTGGGCGAATCGTTCTTACAGGATGCGGCACGGCGCTGCACGCGGCAAGAGTCGGCGAATATTTGCTCGAGCGACTTGCGAACATCCCGACCGAAGTGGATTACGCCAGCGAATTTCGCCATCGTAATACGCCGATGACCCCTGAGACCCTCGTCTTTGCAATCAGTCAGAGCGGGGAAACAGCAGACACGCTCGGCGCATTGCGCGAAAGCAGGCGCAAAGGTTTTCGCACATTAGGAATCTGCAACAATGTCGCCAGCACCATTGCGCGTGAGAGTGATGGCGGCGTTTACATGCACGCCGGGCCGGAGATTGGCGTAGCGGCAACTAAATCCTTCACCTCACAGCTTGTTGTTCTCACGCTTCTCGCATTGCTTTTCGGACGGATGCGCAATCTTTCGACCGCTGAAGGAACCCGCGTCATCGAAGCGCTGGAAGCATTGCCCGAACGGATCGAGGCGCTCCTTGAGCTAAACGATCAGATGAAGAAAATCGCCGCAACATACGCGAATACGAATGGGGTTTTGTTTTTCGGCCGGCAGTTCAACTTTCCTATTGCTCTCGAAGGCGCTCTCAAGATGAAGGAGATCACATACCTGTTCGCCGAAGGCCATCCGAGCGCAGAGCTCAAACACGGCGTGATTGCGTTGATCCGTCCTGATCTTCCCTCGGTCTTCATCGCGCCGGATGATTCTGTGTTTTCAAAGAACCTGAACAACATCGAGCAAGTCAAAGCTCGTAAAGGGCCGATTATCGCGCTGACCAGCGGCAAATGTGCGAAGCATTTAAAAGGAATCGTAAACGAGATCGTCGTGTTGCCCGAAGCGCCTGATTTCGTAATGCCAATCCTTGCAGTTATTCCGCTTCAGCTTTTGGCATATCATTTCGCCGTCGAACTTGGCCGCGACGTCGATAAACCTCGCAATCTCGCCAAGAGTGTGACGGTGGAGTAATTATTGGCTAACGAGCCCGCCAGGCCTGCCACGTCGTCGATCGTTGAGGCGCTCGACGCTAACTGACTCGTTTGTCACGTTGAGTGAAGCAAAACATCTGGGATCATCAGGCTCTCGATTTGAAAACGGAAGCAGAGATTCTTCGCTTCGCTCCGAGCGACGATCGCACTGAACTTACTCCTTCACGATTCAGCGCCGCATGATGTGAATGGCAAGAATGCGGCTCTGATGACGCGCCAGCAGATAATCCACGAAATCACCAATGATCGAACTTGGTTTGTTGCCAGATTTGGTGACCACGCGGCAAATAAGCGTTCCACTGCGGGCATGCCACTCCAGATTGATTACGCCGGGAACATCTTCTCGCGCACTGCGAATTTTTGCCCAGCCATGCGGACGACCAGGTTGTTTATGCCACTGCCGCTCGAACTTAAATTTTCTCTCCAACTGCAGATCATCCATGATTTTGCTGCGCAATGAGCCATGGCCGGTTGTGACTACTTGAATCACCGTTTGCATTTCACTGTTTAGGTTTCAGCAGGAAAGTATTTATTTTGCAATGCTTCTTTAGTGGGCTGCAGCAGAAGCCTGGCGAAGGCATGACGGCCAACCCGACTACAGCATCACTGATCGCCAATCACTGGCGGTCTTGTTATAATCGCGGTGTTGGACGCGGATAAGCGGGCGGGCGGCCGCGGCGTCGGCGTGCAAACCTTAAATTTTGGCGAGTCATTCCCAGAAACAAGCGAGCGATACATAATGTAAACATCGACATATCCATCCTTAGGATGGTGGAATGCACCTGGTAAGGTGCCAACGATCGTGAAATCGAGCTGTTTCCACAAACGAATCGCCGATTCATTTGTGGAAACAACAAAATTGAATTGCATCGCGCGGAAACCAAGCCGGAGCGCTTCGCTCAAGCAATGCTTTGCCATCGTGCGACCGATTCCTTTGCTACGTGCATCCGCGGCAACCATGAAGCCCGCGTTCGCAACATGCGACCCGTTCCCGGATTGGTTAGGCCGCAGAATGTACGTGCCATTGATCCTGCCGCCCGCTTCTGAGACGTACGTGTGCGTCTCGCGGGCGAACCAGTACGCGAGCGCGTCCTCGCGCGACATTTGTGGATCCAATGCGTAGGTATCGCCCGTCGCCACAACCTCGTGAAAGATGTTCCAGATTGCGTCGCGATCTCTTTCAGTGGCGGGGCGAATTTTCATTGGAAGTAGTTATCCGAGCGCAAACAACGCCGCTACGGCAGCAAGCTTTTGATCGGCGCGCCATGCTTGCGCGCTGGCTGGCCTGGATTGACCCAAATTTGCTACCACTCGCTTTAATTCATCGACCGAATGTTTCAATCGCGCGGCTGCGCAGGCATAAGCATTGCGTTCAAGGAGAACGTCAGTCCGAATTTCCTGACAGCGCAAACATTCATCGAGAGCCGACCAAAATAACCGACCTTCCAAAGCATGCGCGCGAATGTGTGGCTACTCGGATCGACCTGGCTTCCAATTACGATAGCGGCGCGTTTGATGGCGTAGGCTCTCTGGCGATATCCAATCAGCAAA
>DASTMV010000011.1:0-7616 GCA_035713885.1 Candidatus Udaeobacter sp.
CTTCGGTATGACCACGGTCACGAGGTAGCTCACAACGGTTACCGCGACGATTACCAACAACGCGGGATAAACCAGCGTCGAAAGAATCTTCTTCCGCACGCCGGTCGTCACCCGTTGGTAGCTGATGTAATACTCGAGCACGCCGGGCAGGTTGCCGCTTTTTTCGCCGGCCAGGATTGCCGTCGAATAGACCTTCGAAAAAACGCCCGCTTCGTTCACCGCCTCCGACAGAGACTTCCCTTCCCGAACACGGTCGCGAATCTGCCCCACGACGGGTCGCAAGCGCGGCGAAGCGGCCCGATCTGCCAGCAGGTCTAAGGCGCGAAGAATCGGCAATCCGGCTTTGATCAGAGTATTGAACTGTTGATTAAAGATCAGGAAATCCGAGCCGCTAACTTCCCGGCCGCTGGTCTTTTGAAGCAGACCCGAAATCAGGCTGTTCCGCGCATCCACCGAATACACGAATAGCCCGCGGTCCTGCAACTTCTGGCGCGCCTCCGTGTGAGACCCCGCAGCCTCGACGTGCGAAAATACGCGGCCCTCGGCGTCCGCCACGCGGCAAACGAACTCACCCATAGATTCTCAGTTTACCTCAACTGAAAGATATGCAGTCTAGCCAGGAAGGGTTGGCCGTTTCGTTGCAAATAACACTTGCTTGCCGGGTTACCGACCGGCCGGCACCAGCAAATCCTAATCTTCTCTTAACTAAGCTAGTGTAACGACTGGCCGTCACTCGCGCTACCCGTAACTCCGTTTACGATCGCCACACCCATCGGGGGTGCGAAATGAAAGCTGGCCTCGGGAACGGGCGGATTGAATTCCCAATTTGCAAACTGAAATTCCACAATGACACCACCTCGATCGTGCACCACAACGCTCTTCAACTCCCCATTTCGGCGCTCCAGCTCGATACGCACGAAGTCTGGACTTGACCCCGGCCCCATTGCTTCGTCGTCAGATCCCGCCTTAGTTTTCTCGGCGCCCTTCAAGTCGCATCTCAATGCGATTCGGTTAGGATCGCTCGAAGGCGGTTTCGCCAATCCCACGTTGCTGCAAATCCTTGAAATTTTTGCCTCGCCCGCGAGCAACGCCAATGGCGTGCGCCAATCTTCGCTCTGCTTTGCGGGCATTCGCGTTACGGTGCGGTCTGCAGGAACGTAAAACCAGGCTGTCTTGCCGTCCACGAGAAAGAGATTCTTCTCCGGCGAGTTGTACTCCCAGCGCATCTTTCCGGGCCGTTTGAAGTACGCCGTGCCCGCTTCTGTGCGCACAACATCGCCGCTTTCGGAGTATTTCTCCAGGAATGTCGCGCTCAGCGTCGAAGCGCTCCGATAGGTCTTCTCAAACCGCTTTACAGCTTGCGACGCCTCATCCGCAACACAACGCGAAGGCACGAAAAAGAGAACAATGCAAGCTGCAGCACTAAAAACGGCGAGTTCGTTTTTCACGTCTTCAGTCTAGCATCGCAAGAAGGACGGAACTATTGCAGTGCTGAGTCACCCGAATCGGCTGTCGTCGAGGCGTTGTAGCGCGTTACGTTGTTCTGGTCGGAGTAAAAGTGCCGCTGTCCGCTCACACCAGGGCTGACTGGATCTACATTGAGCGTATAGGCAAGCGTCGGCGTTGCGCTCGTATCCGGAAGATAAGAGTAGCTATATCCGCTCTTCGTCCCGCCGGCGAGGGTCGAATCAATGTATCCCCCACCAGTAGGACCAAGATCTGTCAATGCGGCCGAATATCCAATCGTCGGAAATGCTGAACTATACGCAATCTCTGCCGTATTGATGGCATGGATGCACGACGCGGCCGATGCTTCGTTTGCTGAAATCTTCGCCTTGAGCAAATTTGGAATCGCGATCGCCGAAATAATTAAGATAATCGCAACAACGATCAGCAATTCGATCAGCGAAAATCCATGCACCCGCCGACTTCCATTTCGCTGCGTGACCTGGACACTCTGGCTGGTATTCATGTCCGTCTCAACCCTCATTTGGGCCGGCATCCCTCAACCGCGACCCAGTGATATTTGAAATCTGCGAAGCGCAAATCAACGCCTTTCGCACTAGAAGCTCTCAATATGTAGGAAGCAAATGGCGTGCCATTCGGCGCTCACCAGATCGCGCATATTTTACACAAGATTACTGCTAAGTCCAGATTTCTGCAGTGAAATTACTTGTTTGAAGCGCGCTTTGGTGAGAGAACGACACTTTCCGGCAGCGGAGAGACAGATTCGGTCACTAGATTCTGACTATAGGCGGAGCAAAAAAATCGGGGGAGGCAATTGCCTCCCCCGAAGTATTTTGCTTTCGAACCGAACTCTTACTGAAGAGCCGAGTCAGTCGAAGTCGCTTGCGCACCACCGAGGTTGTAGTGAATGACGCCAGTCTGATCAACGAAAAAGTCTCGCGTACCAGAAGACCCAGGGCTGCTCGGATCGGCATTCACCTTGAACGTCACGACGACAGGAGTTTCACCGCCGTTGGCGTAGGAGAACGAGTATCCGCTCTTGGTTCCACCGGCCAGAGCAGCGTCGATTTCACCCTGCATCGGCGCGCATCCAGTACCATCGTTCAGGTCTGTAAGCGCGGCTGAGAATCCTTTGTCCGGGCAAGCGGTCGCGTATGCGATTTCTGCCGTGGTGATCGTGCGAAGCGAACCCACCGCAGAAGACTCATTCGCCGCCATCTTGGACTTGAGCAAGTTCGGAATTGCGATGGCCGCGATGATCAGAATGATCGCCACGACGATCAGCAACTCGATAAGCGAAAAACCCTTCTGTTTCTTCATGCTGACTCCTTAAGGAGATTGTCTAAAGTTTCGTAGTGCCAGAGCACGCGTAGGAGATTGCAGTTCGGACGCCATTCGGACTGTTTCAGCAAGTCACTCATTATCAGCATGATAGGATGCACTCTCTACTTGCTCTAGTACCTTTTCGCCTCGTATTGACACTTTCTGTCTGCGGTGAGATGACGAAATCTGCTCCCCGCGGCCTTGTCGTTGTTCATGACCGTGACTTTAGGGAAACTCACGCGCAATCCGGCCAGTCACAATGAGCACGTTTGGGTTAACCTCTGGGCGCATCTTCCTATGCATCGGAGTTGCCATTGAACCAGACCAAATCGCCGAGCCTCGGTGAGCGCCTGCTTCCTTGGGCACTCGCCACGACAGCCCTTCTCTGCGGCACGTATGCCTTACTGTTAGCCATAAAGCTGGCTCACTATCCGATGCAATATGACTACGAGGAAGGCAACATATTGAATGCTGGCCTCCGAATCGTCCACGGGCTCACGCCCTACCCCGACCCGCATGGTTGGCCCATCATTCTCAATCCTTACGGTCCACTCCCGTATCTCATCACCGCGGCGCTCATAAAAGTCTTTGGTATTACCCTGGTCGCCCCTCGCATTGAATCGATCGTTTGCGCAGCGTTGATCGTTAGCTTCCTGTTCCTGCTGTTGCGACGTTCAGCGCTATCATTGACGACAAGCTTCGGTTTCGGGGCCATGTTTTTGTGCAATAACAGCGTCCGAAATTGGATGCTCATCAACCGAGTTGATTGGGTCGGACTCGCATTGACCCTGGCGGGCCTTGCAGTCTTTTTGTATTTCCCCAAATACACGTTCGCAGCCTCTTTCTTTTTTTCTGCCGCCATTCTCGTCAAAGTCTCGCTGCTAGCGGCTCCGGCGGCCTGCTGTCTGTATCTAGTTAAAGAACGAGACTGGCAACAGCTCTTGCGATTTGTGATCGTCGGGTTCGCGCTTGGCACGACTGGGTTTTTGGTCACACAGTCCTGGGCTTCCGGGCATTTTTTCTTCAGTCAGTTCGGTAGTCACCCCGACGCCTACCGCTTCAGTGTTTACTTCATGTTTCTCAGGCTTGTCGCCCGAGAATTTCCCTTGCTTGCCGGCCTTGCTCTCTGCACTGTCGTGCTGAGTCTGCGCAACCGTACGCCTTCACTTTCGGTTCTTTACCTCCTTGCGGCCGTACTGGGAGCCGCGACCATCGGTAAAGCGGGGTCAAACACTAACCATCTGCTTGAATTATACGCCGCGCTGTGCTGGTGTGCGGGTTGCGGTTGGGAAGTAGCCAAACGCTGGCTTCGGGAGAAGAATCTTCCGCTCGCATCCAACGCCATTCTGGTCGGCGTATATCTATCAATCCTGATTCCATTCGTTCTCTATCGGCCACGGATTGATGATCCTTCTTTGTGCGATAAGACGTACCAGTTCCTCCGTTCGCACGGCAACTCCGTGCTGACAGACAACGTCGGCGCGTTGCTTATTACAGGAAAGCCGGTTTTGGTATCGAATCCCTACGTATTTTCACAGCTTGCTATGCATGCGGGCTGGTCCGATGCTCCAGTTGTAGACCGAATCCGTGCGAGACAGTTTGATGTCATTCTACTGATGAAGCCCGCGGACAAATACTCCGGGCCTGACTCTCGCTTTACTCCCGGCATGGTCCGAGCCATCAAGCAGAATTACCACGTCGACGCCGAGTTTGAGTGCCTCGATGCAGCCGTGGCCTACACTCCCAACGCAACCTCTGACTCGGCTTCGTCAAGCGATGCCTCGCAATAGGCACAGCTTCCTATTCCAGCGACGATTGCGGCCGCCTCGCCGGAACCACCCTATGCATTTTTCGCCACAACGCGCTCAAGACTTTTTATTGTTCGATTGCAACCCGAATTCTCGCCACGTAGCCTGCAAAGGGATGGTCTCTTGCGTCCTGGGCACTGACGCCTACGCCCCTCGCGCATAAATCGCTATGGAACAGCAAACGAAACCTGCTCTACGGCAAATTCCCGGCTCGTCGCGAAAGACGTCGGGCTTTTTCAAGGGTCTCACTCGCACCAATCTTATCTTTTTAAGCTTGTTCACCATCGCGTGCCTGCCGTATCTCAATACAATTGGAAATGGTTTCGTCTACGACGATGTCGAACAGGTTCTGAACAATCCTTTTGTCGTGAGCGCGCATTACCTCAAGCAAATCTTCACCATGCCGGTTTGGGCGTTCCAGACTCTGACTCGCGACGTCTCCTACATTAGGCCACTCATGAGCCTTACGTATCTGAGCTTGCACAAGATCTACGGTAACGTCGCGCCGGGCTATCACATTTTTTCGGTAATTCTGAGTGCGTGGATCGTATGTCTCGTGTATGCCGTAACTCGACGTTGGACACACGATGAATTTCTGTCCATCGCCGCGGCAATTGTCTTCGCCCTTCATCCGGTCCATTCCGAAGCTGTAGCCTGGATCGGAGACGTCACCGATCTTGAGGTCACCTTCTTCATTCTTCTCGCGTTTTGGTGCTACCTCGGTACCGACAAGTCTCCTTTCGACTATTGGCTGCGGCGCCCTGCAACCGCACTATTTTTCGCGCTCGCTCTGTTGTCCAAAGAGATCGCCATCGTTCTCCCGCCTGTCGTCACCGTCTTCGAGCATTTCTACCGCGAAGACCATTCAATGACGCGGTTCAAAACGAAGATCGCCAGATACATGCAGTTCTGGCTCGTCTTCGCCGCCTACTTCGTTTACCGCCAATTCGTTTTGGGCAAGGTGGTCAGCTTTGGAGCCCGTCGCACGTATGACTTAGGACGAACCATGGCTGCGGGATTTCAGCTCTTCGGCCACTATGTCGAGAAGCTGTTCTGGCCCCAGAATCTCATCGCCTTTTACGTCTTTGTCCCACCTCTCCATATTTGGAGCCCTGCAGTTATTTTAGGTGCGGCCACGTTCCTTGCCCTTGCGATTATCGCCTTGCTTTTCTTGCGCTCACATCCTGTCGTCTCATTCGCCATCGTTTGGTTCATGGCCTTTCTTGCTCTCGCTCTTAATGTTCGTTGGCTGGCCGCAGCGGCTTTTGCAGAGCGCTATTTATACTTGCCCTCCCTCAGTTTCGCGTGGATCGTTGCTTTTTGTTTCGCCGCGCTCTGGCGGCGAGTCCCTCAAGAACATTCAGCGAAGCAGACTCTTGTGGCTGCCCTGGTTGCCATTTTATTGATCCTTTCGTTCGTTCGCATCTACACGCGAAATCGCGTGTGGCATGATAACGCGACGCTGTACGAGCGCACCCTCCAACAACAGCCAAACGCCGTCTATATCCGCGTCAATCTGGCCGCCGTCTATTGGGGCAGTGGCCAACAAGAACGCGCCATCGAGGAATGGCGGCAAGCCCATCTCGAAGCTCCAAAGTTCGTCCCTCCCCTGATTAACCTTGCCATGGCATCCGTACTCCGTCGCGATTGGACCTCCGCCGAACAATACCTACAGAAAGTCTTCGAGTTGTCGCCCAACGAGAGCGGCGCTTTGCTCTGGTACGCCAGAATGCGCGAAGCGCAAGGCCGCAATGATGAGGCGGAACAGTTGTTCCTCCGCGCTGAAGAATCGGCGCCCTATGATCCCGGCCCATACGCCGAGTTAGGAGAACTGTATTTCAAGCAGAACCGCTTGGCCGAAGCCGCCAAACAACTCAGAGTCAGCGCCGTAGGAATGAACGATCCGCTCTACTGGGATCGCTTGGGGAATATCTATTTCCAGCTTGGACAGCTACAGGACGCAGAGGATGCATTTCATTCCGCGTTGAATGCCAACCCTTATTTCTCGGAGTCCAACGTGGGCCTGGGCCAGATCTATGAACGCCGTGGCGATGCAACGGCGGCACAGGAGAACTACAAGAAGGGACTGAAGAATAACCCAAACAACCCGGTCGCGTTAGCAGGGCTAGCACGACTTAGCCACAGTAAAGCCCCCTAGATTCCACCCGGCGTGCTTAGAGGTTGTGTTTCTTCGCGTAGTGTCTGAACGACCGGTAGGTAATCTTCAGCAAGTCTGCCGCTTTGGTACGAATTCCGCCGCTCTTCTCTAGCGCAGCCATCAGGTATCGTCTTTCCGTCTCCGCGATCTCCTTCTCAAAATCCAGTCCCTCATTCGGAAACTGACGTCCATCGGTGGCGATCATGCCATCAGCCGAATTGCCCGAATACCCTGCGATTCGATCGGGTAACACACGGAGTGTTATCTCGCCGGTCGTTTCCAGCGCAACGGCCCTTTCCATCGTGTTTTCCAATTCACGCACATTTCCAGGCCAGTCATACGCCTCAAGCTTCCGCATCGCTTCCGGAGAAACGCCTTCCACATTTTTCTCCATCGACTTCCGAAAACTCTCGAGAAAGTGTCGAGCCAGCAGAGGAATGTCTTCCTTACGGTCCCGGAGCGGCGGCAACTGCACGGGAATGACGCTCAGTCGATAGTACAAATCCTCCCGAAACCGGCCCTCGGCACTTTCTTTCTCAAATTCCTTGTTGGTCGCCGCAATCACGCGAACATCTACATCCGTTTCTTCAGTACTCCCGAGCGGCCTGACTTTCCCTTCCTGCAAAACGCGGTAGAGCTTCACCTGCATGGTCAAGCTCATATTTCCGATTTCATCCATAAACAAGGTTCCACCGTGCGCAGCTTGAAACAGTCCCTGTCTGTTCTCGTTCGCTCCGGTGAACGCGCCTTTCATGTAACCAAACAACTCTGACTCCAACAACGTTTCCGGAAACGCGCCGCAATTGATCGTGATGAACGGAGCTTGCGACCGCATGCTGTTCTCATGAATCGCGCGCGCA
>DASTMV010000012.1:0-14432 GCA_035713885.1 Candidatus Udaeobacter sp.
GCCGTTTTGATCGAGAGCCTGGGATGTGCGTTCATGCTGGTTTGAAACTGATGCCGGGAACCACTTCTGACAACTGATGAAAATTGAGTGCGCCATGCTGACGCAAATCAAACTTACATTTTTGCTCTAAACCGCTGCCTAGGAAATAACCGAAAATTTCTTCACTTCGCTCAGAATGACAAAGGACCCTCATTCCCGAACCATGAACTTGAATGCGAGCGTTCACTCACGGGTGTCGACACTCGAGCAACAGATTAGAGCCAAACCGGTAGTTCCCGGCCGGAGCATCGGGTTTACAACCGCATGTTCCGTCGTGATTGCCAATATCATCGGCACCGGCATCTTCACGAGCCTTGGTTTTCAACTGGCGGACATTCAGTCGGGATTTGCTCTGCTCCTCCTGTGGATAGTCGGCGGAATTGCGGCTTTATGCGGTGCGCTTTGTTACGGGGAACTCGCGGCGGCATTACCGCGTTCGGGCGGCGAATACCATTTTCTGTCGAAGATTTATCACCCGGCGCTCGGGTTCATGGCCGGCTTTATCTCCGCGACAGTCGGATTTTCGGCGCCAATTGCGCTCGCCGCGATGGCGTTTGGAAAATACTTGAATGGCGTACTAGGTTTTGGGTCACCGGTCTTTCTTTCGTTCGCCGCGGTGTGGGTCGTCGCGCTATTTCATGTGAAGACCTTGCAATTTGGCAGCGCGTTCCAAAATTTTTTCACAGTGGTAAAATTGCTACTTATCGGTGCATTCATTGTCGCAGGCCTTTTTGTCCAACCGAAGCAGCCGATCACGTTTTTGCCTGAGGCCGGTGCATCGAACACCGTTTTCGGGGCTCCGTTCGCTGTGGCGCTGGTTTACGTCATGTATTCTTACTCCGGCTGGAACGCGGCGGCGTACATCACAGGCGAAATCAAGCGACCCCAAAGAAACGTGCCGCGCTCACTTCTTGTCGGCACAGGTATTGTCATCATCGTTTATGTGCTGGTGAATGCAGTGTTCCTGGGCACGACGCCCATAGGAGAATTGAAAGGGCAACTCGAAGTGGCCTTAATCGCAGGTAAACATATCTTTGGCACAAACGGTGCGCGAGTCGCCGGTGCGGTGATTTGCCTCGGCTTGATTTCGGCAATCAGCTCGATGACCTGGATTGGTCCCCGGGTGAGCATGTCCATGGGTGAAGATCACTGGCTGCTACGGTGGCTTGGTCGCAAGAACAGCCACGGTATTCCCACGAATGCCATTGTGGTTCAGTTGCTCATTGTGAACTTGCTGCTGTTCACGCGCAGCTTTCAGAGCGTGGTGCAATATACCCAGTTCAGTTTATTGCTGTGTTCTTTCCTAACCGTCCTTGGTCTGATGGTTCTGCGCAGGACGCGTCCGCAAATTCCCCGGCCGTACCGGGCGCGCGCTTATCCTCTGCCGCCGGTTACCTTCTGCATCATCACAAGTTGGATGATGCTTTATCTGCTTCGGTGGAAAACAACCGAATCGCTGGCCGGGCTGGCAACTGCACTCGTGGGTGTGTTGCTTTATTTTTGCGCACGAAAGGGTCGCCACAGTTTGCCATGAAAGCGCAACCGTTCGAAGCCAGGCTGGCGCAGCTTTGGAATCGCAACACAGCTTGCAAAATCTGCGCTGCGTTATTTCTGGTCGCCGGCCTCGTAACTCCGCCTGGATCACGCGCTCAAGAAAATGCTGAAGTTCCGCCCCGTGCAATCCCCCTTAACGCAGGCCCCAATGATGTCGCGCGCTTTCTTGCCGGAATGCCGGTGCCGGAGAATTCCCCGCTGGCGCCACTAATGCGCGATCCGGCGTGGCGGGCGCACGCTGCATTTTTCGAAGAGCAATTCTCAAAACTGAATCTTCGACAACTCCAGAAGTTGCACGCGTGGCAACAGGCCTCTCTTCCCGAATCGGTTCAACCCATGCCCGTGGTGTTTTACATGTTCAGCGGCCCCGATTTTTTATATGCGGACCAATTTTTTCCGAAGGCTGCGGTCTACGTGCTTTGCGGAAAGGAACCGCTGGGGCCTCCGCCGGAGCCGTTGCGCATCGCCAACCTGTCAGGCGCACTCGGAAACCTGGAGAACGCGATGAAATCCTCGCTGAGCACGACATACTTCATCACCAAAGACATGAAAGTGGACCTGCATGAGCAAAACCTGAATGGAGTACTGCCAATTCTCTACGCCTGCATTGCGCGTGCAGATAAATCGATCACGAACGTGGCGTTCGGTTCCCTCGATGGCGGCGGAGCGTTTCAGGAGGGCGCGCACGGCGGCGTTCCCGGAGTGCGAATCCGTTATACCGATAACCAATCTGGCGACTTACAAACGGTGTACTATTTCACCACCGACATTTCCGATGGAGGAATCAAGGTGACGCCAGGTTTCTTGAAATTTTGCGAGCGTCTCGGCACTGGCGTCGGCTTTCTAAAGTCGCCGTCGTACCTGCTCTTCGAAAATGGTTTTGGTACGATCCGCAATTTCATTCTCGCTCACAGCACCTTGATCGTGCAAGACGATTCAGGCATTCCGCTTGCCTACTTTGATCCTAACAAGTGGAACCTACGGTTCTTTGGCGTATATGTCGGCCCGATCGAGGTCTTCAAACAACATTATCAGCCTCATCTGCGCGAACTGTACGAACAAGCCAGTCCGCCGCCCCTCGATTTTGGATTCGGTTACCACTGGAATTACAAGGAAGCGAACCTGATCGTCGCAACGCGTAAGTAGTTGGCAGAAGACACGCAGCTTAACCCTCAGAATCTGCGGAACCAAGAATACGGAAAATCGTCACCCGGACAATCAGTCGGCCATCGTGGTGGGTTTATTTCGCGGTGTGGTTTTACGGGAATTGCGCCTCTGCCTGTTCCGCCGCAACGCTGTCGCAAGTAGCGGATGAGTTCCTCGCAGGCGTCGAGCTGGGCGCGGGTTGGCTGGTCTCGGTTGAAATCACCCACCAGGCAAATGCCCAGCGAGATGTTGTTCAGATAGTCGCTGTGCACGTGGCCGCCGTTGATCTGGCGGCGCCAGCGGTCGCCGACTTCGATTTGCCCGTTCCCGGTTGATGTGCCGTTGCCGATCACGAAATGATACGCAAGCCCATTCTGCATCCGGCGGACATGCCGATGATAATAATCGAAGACACGCGCGTTACCCTGCCGGGTGCCGCTGTTGTGCACAACGATGAACTGCCAGCGACGACGTTTCACCGGTGCGCGCCGGATCGCTTCGATGACAGAGCTTGTTAGGTAACGATAGTTAACCGGGCGGCTCCACGGCCAGAACCCTCGACGCGGTGGCGGCGATGGTGCAGGCTCAATGCCCTGGTCTTCCTCGATGCCGGATTTTTCGATGACAACTTGACCTTGCCCACCCGGTGAAACAGCCGGTACGCTCCTTGGCTGCGGCGCAATCGCTGGCGTCGGTGCAGCGACCGCTCGGGGCGGCGAGGCTGCATTCTCTGACGTCATGCGCTCTTCTCCCAAGCGGGAAGGCATTTTCTGTGGTTTTGGCGTTTCCTCCTCTTCTCGGGCCGGCTTTGATTTCTCAGTCTTCTTTGTGTCCCCGGATGCTTCTGCCGCACCGGAGTTCTTTTTTGCCGCTTTAGGTTTCGGCGTTGGCGTATGGTGATGTTTGGTTTTTGGCGAAGGAGTGGACTTGTGGGTTGCAGTCTTTGGTTTTCTGCTCGGGGTTGGAGATTTCTTTGGTTTGGGCGACGACGACGCCCGTGTTCCAGTCCCCTCGGATTCATCCCGCTGGCGTTGTTCACTGACTTGCGCGCAAAGGAGTCCCGAGATGATGGCACCGAACGCGAGGGCAGTTACAAGCCAAAGGCGAAAGCGCAGCACTGCGACGGAGAGTAACAGACCGCGCCGCCCGATCAACCCAAACGGTTCATTAAAAGGTCAAGACTGATCGCCTCGGCCACCACATGTAACTCCAGAAGCTTTTTAGGTCGCCGCCACAGGCGCGGGCGCAAGAGGTGTGACCGAGCGCGTTTTCTGACGTTCGCGCTGAATAATTGAGTTCAATTTGCCCCCGAGCAACAGCAGCAGACAAGTCAAGTACATCCAGGTTAGCAGCACAATGATCGATGCCAGGGCGAGATACGTCGGGTTGTAACGATCGTATCTGGCAACGTAAAGCTGGAAGAGTTTCGTGGCCACGATCCAGCCAACTGCGAAGAAAATTGCGCCTGGCAACGCCTGACGAACGGTTAAATGGTTCTCAGGTGTGAAAAGATAAAGCGCAAGGGCGAGCCCAACCAGAGCGACTGCGGTCAATGGCAGATTCAGTCTGGCGATCCACGCCTGCAGCGGAAATGACAGCTGCCAGTTTACTTCTGCAATGCCAGCCAGCTTTTCACCGAAAACGACCGCGTTGAAGCTAAACACGATCACAATACCAAACCAGAAAAGCATGAAAAATGAGATGATATATTTCGACCACCAATGGCGATCTTCGCGGACTCCGTGCATCTGGCTGAGCGCGCGTGAAACGGTGGCGATGAATACTGTGCCGAAATAAATCCCAAGAATGATGCCGGCGTTCGCCAGCAATCCGCTCGAGCCTGTTACCACCACGCTGGCCATGGCGGAGTCCAAGATATCCTGCACTTTCGGATCCGGTGGCATGAAGTTCTTTAGAAACACGAACATCCGATGCAACTTGCCGGGATCTGTGCCGAACAAGCCCAGCAGATGCCAAAAGAAAAGCGTGCAGGGCGCCAGCGCGAAAAGAAGCAGATACGCCATCTGCGCTGCCAATCCGGTCGTGTTATCCGTGGCAGTTTCCCATACCAGGCTGCGCCCGACGCTCCAGATCATTCTGAGATACTTCATCGCCGGAGGAGTTTACTTTGCCGCCTACAAATATCCATTAAAGTGCGAATACTTTTGGAAGTGATCTCCATCTGCCCTCGGCTTTTAGCATAGCCTGCATCGCCTAACGACCAATGAAGAAGAGAATGTTAATTTTGACCGCTGGTTTCGGAGAGGGCCACAACAGCGCGGCCACAGGTGTGCGCGACGGTCTCGCCCGTGTTGCGCCGAACCAGACTGAGGTGGAGTTGCGCGATCCATTGGCCGAAGCCTACGGACCGTTGAATGAATTCATACGCAGAGCTTACCTCGCGCTGGTCGATTTCGCGTCACCAGCCTGGGGCATTGTTTACCGCTGGTTTGATCGCAAGAAAGATTTCGATCAGCGGTTCGCACGATTGTTCCGCTTGAAGGATTATCTCGCGGCGTTGCTCGACCGCTTTCGTCCCCATGTCGTGATCTGCACTTTCCCTGCCTATTCTAATGTGCTTCGACAAATCATTTCCGAGAACCCGCTGACGTTATCCGATTGCAAAAACGTGGTCGTCGTTACGGATTCTATCACCATCAACGCTGCATGGTACAATTGTGCTGCCGATTACTTCGTCGTCGCAAATGAGCAAAGCGCAACGGTGCTGCGGAGCGGCGGCGTCGCATCGGAAAAAATCAGGGTATTTGGTTTTCCTGTTAGCCCAAAATTTGCCGATCTGCCTGATGATCGGCCAATGCCCTTCGGTGATTCCAGTAGGCGGGTTTTGTACATGATTAATGCGGCCAAACGCGGCGCGCCGGAACTAGTGCGCATGCTCGCAAGACTCAATCTGGATCTCACCGTAACGATCGGCCGCGCTGATGAACTCCGTACGTCAATCGAAGCGGCCGCTAACGGTCACGCGGTAAAAATTGTCGGCTGGACGGACCAACTCCCTCGGATGATGCACGAGAACCATCTGCTGATCGGAAAAGCCGGCGGCGCAACGGTACAGGAGACTATCGCTGCCAAATGTCCCATGATCATCAACCATGTCGTGGCTGGTCAGGAGGAAGGCAACGCCCGGTTAATTTCTGAAACAAATTCGGGCGCGATTGCGTACTCAGCGCGAGAAGTTGTTGAGCAGGTGGAACGTGCGTTCGACGACGACGGAAAGCGGTGGCGTGAATGGGCCGGGAATATCAGCAGATTAAGCCGTCCCCGCGCATCACTGGATCTCGCGGAATTTCTGATGACGGTTTGATACCCTTGAATCACAGGTTGGCTTGAGCCGAGTGAAGCGGCTCGCCACGAACCCTGCGGGCCACATTTTCAATCGGACCAGATTTCCTCGCCGCCGTTAAATGTTCGCACCACGTCCAACTGCGGCGAAAGAACAACAAAATCGGCATCCATTCCGACGCTCAGGCAGCCTTTATTTTGAAGTCGGATCGCGCGGGCGGGGTTTTGTGTCGCCATTCGGACAGCTTCAGGTAATGGAACATTTAGCTCGCGTACCATCGTACGGATGACATCAATCATGCGGCTGGCACTTCCAGCGAGAGCTGAATGATCGGCCAGTAGACATACTCCTCCTTCAACGATGCAATTCTTGCCGAAGAGCGAGAACTGCGATCCATCTGGCAATCCGGCCCCGGCAGTTGCATCGGTGACGAGACAAATTCCCGAGGGGCCTTTTGTCCGATACAAGATTTTCATCAGTGTCTGTGAAACGTGATGGCCGTCGGCGATTAGTTCACAGCTGATATCTGGTTCGCTTAACGCAAACTCGAGCAATCCGGCGATCCGATAAATGCCGCGGCGGCGCGCGCTCGACATGCAGTTAAATGTGTGCGTCACGCTACGCATGCCGCGATCGAATGCAGCTCTGGCGTCCTCCTCCCATGCATCGCTATGCCCGCCGCTTACGCTGATTTCATGCGAGTAAAAAGATTTTATTGCACCGAGTGCTCCCGGCACTTCGGGCGCAATGGTTATACGTTTTATGATATCCGCATGTTCAATTAACTGCCGCACAGCGGCAATGGTTGGAGCTTGAATGAATTCCGCGCGCTGCGCGCCGGATTTCGCCTTCGAGATGAATGGCCCTTCCACATGAACACCGGCAATCGCGCGGATGTGAGAACGACAATCTCGAACCGTTTTCAATACGTTAAGTATTTTGTCGAGCGGCGCTGTCGTTGTAGTCACCAGAAGCGAGGTCGTACCGCCGCTCGCATGGAAGTCGCAAATCGCGCGCAATGCCTGAAGTGACGCTTCCATTGTGTCGCGACCGATTGCGCCGTGGACATGGAGATCAATGAAACCAGGTGCGAGATAATTTCCTTCCAGCTCGATTATCTGGTCATCGCCGCGCGAAAGCATTCGCTCACGGATCGCAGTGATCTTTCCCTCTCTTACGCAAACTTCGAGATTATCACGAATTCCATCGTGAAAAATCAAACGCGCATTGGTGAAAATCATCTGCTTGATGCAGGCAATCCTGCCTGCACAGTGGTTGTCGCTCAAGCGCAGAGAAGGTTCTTCGCATCACCTGGAGGGCTTGCTTGCCCAATGACACGCTAAAGTCCATCCTCTTTCAGAGATGAGCTTCGATTACGACGTCGTGATCATGGGAGGAGCATTTTCCGGCGCGGCTACCGCACTCGTGTTAAAACGCAAAAACCGCGAGGCGCGTATTCTCATCATCGAAAAGACCGCGGCATTCGATCGCAAGGTCGGCGAATCGACGACCGAGGTAAGCAGTTGTTACATGACCCGTATCCTTGGTCTGACGCATTACCTCGGGCATCATCAGTTGGCGAAACACGGATTGCGACTTTGGTTTTCAAATCGGCCTGATCAACCTTTTGACAATTGTGTCGAGATCGGCGCGCGCTACCAGAGCCGGTTACCCGGATTTCAGGTGGATCGCGCGAAGCTCGACTCGCATATACTCGAACTGGCGCGGCACGCTGGCTGCGACTTGTGGCGTCCTGCGAAGGTCACAGGCTTTGAGCTAAAAAATGGGAGTGGCCAGCGAGTCACTGCTGTCGCCAATGGCGTGGAGCGCACGGCTGATTGCCGCTGGGTTATCGATGCGAGCGGCCGCGCGGCAATACTGGCGCGAAAGCTCGGATATTTTCATCCGAACACCGAACACCCTGTCAATGCGGTGTGGGCGCGGTTCAGCGGTGTGAAAGAATGGGACAGCTACGACTGGCGTGAACGTTTTCCTGATTACGCCAACCATTGCCGTGCCGGACGTGAGTGGGCCACCAACCATCTTTTCGGTCGCGGTTCGTGGGTCTGGATCATTCCGTTGAAGGGAGGCGATGTCAGCGCCGGCATCGTTTACGACAGCCGCATCTTCAAATTTCCACAGGGACGAACTCTGGGAGAACGGTTGCACGCGCACATTCTCAGGAATCCCGTCGGCCGCGAAATCTTCGGCGCAGCAAAAGTAATTGAGGGCGACGTACACGCGCTTTCCATGCTGCCGTATCACAGTGAAAAAGTCTGCGGCAACGGTTGGGCCATTGTGGGCGATGCTGCAGGTTTCATCGACCCGCTTTATAGTCCGGGCCTCGATTTTTGTTCTTACACTTCATATTACGTGGCCGATTTGTTGGCACGCAGTTTAAGAGGTGACGACATCGCGGAGCGGCTTTGCTACTACAACCAGCAATACCCAGTGACTTACCGTTATTGGTTCGAAAGTCTGTTCAAGGACAAATACTACTACATGGGTGACTCGGATCTTATGTCGGCGTCGCTGCTTCTCGATGTGAGCAGTTATTACATCGGCCTGGTACAAGCAGTCTATCGCGACCCGGAACGCGAGTTCCTTAATCTGCCTTTCTCGGGTACGGGCGGCAAAGCTGGGCGAAATGTGATGAGTTTTTACAATCGCAGGCTGAGCACTCTGGCGAACCGCAGATGGACGACTGGTTACTACGGAAGAAGAAACGCCGGCTGGCGCGAGCTGTACGATGGCTTTGCTCCCGACAAGCGGATTGGCAAACAAATTTTACGCGGACTGCTGCGCTGGTGGAAATGCGAAGCGATCAACCTGATGTTGATGTTACGACCGCCTGCCCGTCCGACACAGCAGCAACCATCGGCGATTCAAAGGCAGACTTCCGTCACCAGTGCGTGCGACACAACGCTACTCATGTCGAAGAAATAACCAGCAAGTTACTCGTCGCAATACACGTCTTCTGCTATCGAAGGATTGATTCCCTCCTTGTTGCGTGTCTTCTTAAGAAACTCAACACAAACAAACAACCAAATCCCATGAAACAGCTCCGAAGATCTCTATTGGTAACAGCAGCATTTTCCCTGCTTACGGCGTCAGCTTACGCACAAGCAGCCAAAAGCTCTCCTGCGGGCGGCGCTTCAGCGTCACCGCCGACTCCACCCACCATCGCGTCAGCGATCGATCGCGAGATCACTCTTGTCGAAAAGGAAGTTCTCGAAGCCGCCGAGGCCATGCCGGAGGAGAAATTCAATTTTTCTCCTGAGAAACTGAACGTTTCCGGCAGCGACTACAAAGGCGTGCGCACATTTGGCGAGCAACTGAAGCATATCGCCGCGTCAAATTATCTCATATGGTCGCCGATTACGGGCGAAAAACCGCCGGATACAGTGAACGACGGCAAAGGCCCTGATAATATGAAAGCCAAGGCTGACATTATTAAGTTTGTGAAGGATTCCTTCGCATTCGGCCACAAAGCTGTCGCCACATTGAACGAGTCGAACCTTGTGCAACCTGTCCCCAGGAATAACAGGCCTCCCACTACTCGTCTGTTCATGGCCACCTTTGCCCCGGCGCATGCGTTCGATCACTACGGACAAATGGTCGAATACCTGCGCATGAACGGCATTGTTCCACCTGCAAGCCGCGGCCAATAGGGCAACCGCTGTAGCGGGAGGCGTGTCGCTTCAAAACTGCCTGTAGTCTCTGAACCTTGATGCCAGTCGGTGCAGGCATTGCTATCGCACTCGCGATGTCGACTCGCGACAGCGACACATTGGTGGTGACGAGGAGCTATATTGGACAACGCAAAGGGGTTTTTTGTTGCAGTAGTCATTTATTGGTCTCCCGCTCGGCATAATACAAAGCAACACAACGCGCAGATTGCTAACCTGCTGCGATTTGTTCTCAGAAATGAAGCTTTTAAAGAAGCTAAAGCCGTTTGTTGGAAAAACAGGAAATTTAAACGCAGTCATCGAAACGCCAAAAGGATCTCGCAACAAATACGCCTTCGATTTCCTTTTGGAAGGGTATCGGCTCAAAAGTGTGTTGCCCGAAGGCGCCGTGTTTCCATTCGATTTCGGATCGATTCCAGGCACCGTCGCTCAGGATGGCGATCCGCTGGATGTTTTGCTACTGATGGATGAGCCGGCCTTTGCTGGCTGCCTTGTCGAGTGCCGCCTCCTGGGCGTGATTGAGGCCGAACAAACCGAGAAGGGAAAAACTGAGAGGAACGATCGGCTGATCGCGGTAACGGCGGAATCGCATACGCACGCATCACTGCGATCGCTTTCGAACCTCGAACCAAAATTACTGGACGAGATCGAGCATTTCTTTGTGTCGTATAACAAAGCGCGGGGAAAAAAGTTCAGGCCACTTGCGCGCAAAGGCCCGGCTACGGCCAGACGATTGATCGAAAAGTCTCACCGCAGAAAGAAGCGACGCTAAAGCGCCCCGTCGGTGGTTGATGCGAAATGTACCTGTTGGGTGCGCGCTTTCTATGAACCCGAAAGCGGTGGCGCAACTTTGGCTCTATGCGAAGATTTAATCTTGTATGAAACAGTACACTAAAATCCTGTCTGCGATTGTCGCAGCAATGATTTGCACAATTGGATTTGCGGCGGATCAACCTGCTTGCGCGAAGAGCGGTAAAGATTGCCCGATGAACAACGGTGGGGCATGTAATTGCGGCAAGAGCTGCGATTGCTAGTCAGCTTTAAAAAAATCCGGTAATTGTATCGGCAGGCGGGTCGCCTGCGAAATCTCAATAGCCACACCGAAGTCTTGGCGAAGACGGGTCGGCTGCGTTGTCATTGCGTTCGCCGCGCCGAGCGCCGAAGCAAAAATGGCTTTTGCGTCCGCTCTCTTAAAAAGAACCGCCGCATAACGCTGATTGCGACGTGCGTGGTGACGCCACTCTGCTACCGTCCGCCAATATGCGACAACTGGTCTTTGGGTTCGTTTTTGGGTTGGCATGCTCTGCTTTTGCGCAGATACCTTCGGTCGCAGATCGGGTGGCGAAACAAAATGCGCTTTTCGAGGAATATTATCAAACCGGGCTACAGAATTTTCCTGAGCGAGCCACAGCGTACGGCAATTACCGTTACAACTCACAGCTTTCGCAGGTTTCCCTCGCGAAAATCGCGCGGCAACATAGCCAGGCCGATGAGTTTCTCGCCCGATTGAAGGCGATCTCGACTGACGGCATGATTGACAAAGAAGCCTTAAGTCATCGGATACTCGAAAAGCTACTCGAGCGCGGAGACGTGAACTACGCGCTAAAGAATTACGAGATGCCGGTGAACCAGCAGAATGGTGTGCACACTCAGTTGGCCGATTTGCCGAACGCGGTGCCGTTGGATTCGGTGCAGCATTACCAGGACTACATCTCCCGGTTACATCAAATCCCGCGCGTGTTAGAACAAACAACTGAGGTGATGCGACAGGGCGAAAAGGATCACCTGATGCCGCCCAAACTTGTTCTCGAAAAACTGCCCGTCCAGTGCGACGGCATCATCGCCGCAAATCCGTTCCTCGAACCAACCAAGAAATTCCCGGCGGAATTTTCAGAGCCAGACAAGAAACGACTCACCGACGAAATCACCAAGGCCATCAACGAGGACGTGTTCCCGGCGTACCGCAAATTCGCCGATTTTTTGCGTACTGAGTATGCTCCAAAGGGAAGGACTGAACTTTCTATCGAAAGTCTCGCTGACGGAAAACACCGCTATGCCGAAGCCGTGAAAACGATGACCACGGTCGACGTTCCGCCGGCTGAGGTGCATGAGATCGGGCTGAAGGAAGTAGCGCGGATCACCGCCGAGATGACCAAACTTGCCCAGATCCAGGGATACAAAGACCTGGCCAGTTTCCGGGAAGCCGTCAATAACGATCCCAAGTGGAAGCCGACCAGCGAGCAACAGATTCTGGATGACTACAAGAAATACATTCATCAGATGGAGCCGAGGCTGCCGGAATTATTTGGATTGCTGCCGAAAACGCCCGTGACAGTGGAACCAATTCCCGATTTCGCGAAAGCCGCCGCCACTCATTACGTCCAGGGCACGCCGGATGGAAAACGCCCCGGCCGCGTTGTTGTTGCCGTCTCCAATCCTATCAAGCGGACTCTGGTTGATGACGAAGCCATTGCCTATCACGAGGGCGTTCCGGGCCATCACCTGCAAATCAGTATTGCCCAGACGCTGGAAGATTTGCCGAAGTTTCGGTTACACGGCTTTTTTAGCGCGTACGCAGAAGGTTGGGCGCTGTATTCCGAGGTGTTAGGCAAAGAGATCGGCTTTTATAAGGATCCGGTGTCCGACTATGGCCGGTTGAACTCGGAGATGGTTCGAGCAGTCAGGCTGGTAGTCGATACCGGAATTCACGACAAGAATTGGAGCCGCCAGCAAGTGATCGATTACATGCACGCCAACGACATCAACGACGCGCTGGCGCAGACTGAAGCGGACCGCTACATCGCCTGGCCGGGACAAGCGCTGGCTTATAAGATGGGTCAGTTAACCATTCTCAAGCTACGCGACGAAGCGAAAGCGCAACTGGGAGAAAAATTTAATCTCAAAGCATTCCACGATGAAATCCTGAACGGCGGCGCAATGCCGCTCGATCTGCTTCAGGAACGAGTAGAGGCGTGGATCAAAATGCAGGCAGCGAAAGCGTAAAACTGTAGCGGCAGGCGTATCGCGTGCTTACAATCTTTTCACCACCAATTTACAGATATTAATAATTAACAACTAATAACCCGAGCTTGGCTCGTTTAAGACTTCTTAATTTGTTAACTCCTAATCCATACTTTTCTCCATTATGCCCAAAGAATATTTCTCTTCGCCCTCAATAACGATCGATTCTAACAAGCAGTACTCCGCCATCTTCAAGACCTCGCGCGGCGAAATTGTGTGTGATCTTTTTGCGAAGGACGCGCCGAAAACGGTGAACAATTTCGTTTTTCTCGCTCGCGAAAAGTTTTATGACGGCACCGTCTTTCATCGCGTGATCGCCGATTTCATGATCCAGGGCGGCGACCCGACCGGGACCGGCCGCGGCGGCCCAGGTTACCAATTCGAAGACGAAGTGAAAAACAATCCCCGCAAACATCAGGTCGGAAGCTTGTCCATGGCCAACGCCGGCCCGAACACCAACGGCAGTCAATTTTTCATTACACACATCGCAACCGATTGGCTCAACGGCAAACACACCGTCTTCGGTCAAGTCAGGAGCGGTCAGAACATCGTTAACGCGATTCAAGCGGGAGATGAGTTGATTGGCGTGACGATTAACGAAAAATAAACCGCGAAGGCGTTAGCCGCCAAGAGTCAGGGCTAAAATGGCGAGTTTTAACTCGCGCGGATAGAAGGTACCGCAACCAGGCAGCTGGCGCGAGTACGGTGGCGGTGCGAGTGGTTAACGTTATTTTGGACGAGGGTCGGAGCGAATGGAGTCGCCAAGATGCGAACGAGATAGACCAGCTAACCGAACGGTCGATCTGTGTTGAAGCCCATGAGTCCACGTCAATGAGCACCGGTAAACGGTACTGCCATGCTTGCCGTGGCTACGGTCCTGTCCCTAGAATTCAGTCATGAAGCTAAAATTTTATGGTGTCCGCGGCTCCATTCCAGTCTGTGAAGCTGGCTTCCAGCAATTCGGCGGCAACACCACCTGTTTTCAAATCACCTCTACCGAAACAAATCGTATCGCCATTATTGACGCGGGAACTGGGATTCGCAATCTCGGCCGGGACATGCGCGCCATCGGACATCATCAGGACCGCCTGCTCATCGCATTCACTCACTTTCATTGGGATCACATGCAAGGTTTCCCCTTTTTCGCTCCCGCATACGATCCCCGGCAAAAAATCACGGTTCTGACGCTCGGCCGGGGTCAGACGATTGGCGATCTCCGGGAGATTTTTGAGGTGCCCCTGCAATCGCAGTATTTTCCGGTGCAGTTAGATCGAATGGGCGCTCAATTTGAATTTCTGAAGGTCGAAGATGCCAGCAAGCACTTCACGGCAGTGGACAATGTGGAAACAATCGTCACCGGCCAGCGGCACAACCATCCGGGCGGCGCGTACGGTTTTCGGATTGAGCGCAAGGGAAAGGTGCTGGTCATTTGCACGGACATTGAACACGGCGAAGAAATCGACCCGCGGGTTGTGGAGTTAAGCCGGGGCGCCGATTTGCTGGTGCATGACGCGCAATACACGGCCGAGGAACTGCAGGCGCACCGGGGATGGGGTCACAGTAGTTTCGACCAAGCCATGCAGGTAGCGGAAATCGCCGGGGCTAAAAACCTCGTCATGACTCATCACGATCCGGAACACGATGACGATTTTCTTCTGCGCATGGAAAAGCTTTGCCAG
>DASTMV010000013.1:0-28468 GCA_035713885.1 Candidatus Udaeobacter sp.
TGCATCGCTAGTCGTCTTTGTGCGGCTGTACCTGCGAGGTGGTCACCGATGGCTTGCGTGGGCAGTCGTAGGCACGCGAACATTATCGCTGGCCCTAAATTTTATTCTCTGGCCGAACATCAATTTCCGGAAAATCACTGCAGTGAAACATGCCGTGTTTCTTGGCCAGTCTGTTTCGGTTCCGGTGGGTGTGCCGAATCCGTGGATCGTGATAGCGCAGTTAAGCTTGTTGTTGCTGGCGATCTTTGTGGTAGACGCTGCAATCGCTGCATGGCGGCGGGGCGATCAGCGGCAGGCGTTAATGGTGGGTGGCAGTATCCTTTTTTTTGTCATAGCGGGAACTGCGCAAGGTGCTGCGATAACGTGGGGAATTCTGTCGATGCCTGTAACCATTAGCCTATTTTATCAAGGCCTTGTGATGGCCATGGCATACGAGTTGAGCTACGACGTAATTCACGCCGCAACGCTGTCTCGCCGCTTACAAACGAGCGAGGTGAACCTGCGCGAATTCGAAGAACGTGTCACTCTTGCCGCTAATGCTGCGCAGCTCGGGATTTGGGAATTCGACGTCACCACGGAGCGAATTTGGCTATCAGATAAAGTTCGTCAGCTTTTCCAATTTCCCGCAAAGGGTGAAATCACCTTCAGTGAACTTGAAGAACGTGTGCATCCGGACGATCGAGCGACGGGCGATCGGGCCATGCGGCGAGCGATAGAGACTCAAAGCAGCTATGAGACTGAGTACCGCATCATACTGCCAGATGGGACGAACCGCTGGATTGGCGGGCGTGGTCGCTTCCTTTCGGAAGAAGAGGGTAAGCCAGCACGGCTTCTAGGCGTTTCAATGGATATAACGCAGCGGAAACAGGCAGAGGAACTTTTTCACCTAGCGACGGAGGCTTCCCCAAGCGGCACAGTGCTCGTCGATCATCGAGGCCGGATCGTGCTGGTGAATACGCGTGCCGAAAAACTGTTTGATTATGAGCCTGACGAACTCGTAGGCAAACACGTGGAGACTTTGGTCCCCGAGCGTTTGACCCATTTGCATTCCGGTGATCGCGCCAACTTTTTCGCTGCCCCTGAAGCTCGGGCGATGGGTGCCGGGCGCGAATTGTTCGCCCGCCGCAAAGACGGCAGCGAATTTCCAGTGGAAATCGGATTGAATCCGATTCAGACGCCCGACGGACTGCTCGTTCTGGCCAATGTTGTGGACATTTCAACGCGGCTTGCGGAAGAGGAGGAAGCACGCAGAAGCCGGGAGCAGGTCGAGTTGCTTGGTCGCGTCAGTTTGCTTGGCGAAATGACTGCTTCGCTGGCGCATGAATTAAACCAACCGCTCGCAGCGATCGTGAACAACGCCACCGCAGCAATGCAATATCTCGAACAGGGCAGGCTCGATTCGGACCGGCTCCAGGAGATTCTCACAGACGTCGTCGCAGATGGCCGACGGGCCCACGATGTGATGCACAATGTGCGGAGTGCAATTAAGAAGGGCAGCGCAATTCGTGGACTGATAAATTTAAACGACATAGTGCGAGCAGTTGCGCACATGGTACACGCCGATGCTATGCGACGATTCTGCAAGATGGAAGTCTCCCTGGCCCAGGATCTACCATCCATCGAAGGCGATCCCACGCAGATTCAACAAGTGATGATTAATCTTCTACGCAACGCGTTTGATGCCATGCACGATGCGCCGCCCGGTCGCCGCGTTGTAGAGATCGCCACAAATTATAACGGCGACGGGGCGATTTGCGTGGCAGTACGGGACTACGGCTCTGGAATTTCGGGAGGCACACGTGAGCGGCTGTTCGAGCAATTCTTCACCACAAAAAACGACGGGCTCGGAATGGGGCTTGCCATCGTGCGCTCGATTATTGAAGCGCATGGAGGAACGATTGCAGCTGAAAACGCCGAGGGCGGTGGAGCGCGTTTTCACTTTCGTCTGCCAATCAAGCCAGCAGGCTCACAATGACATCTGCAACGCCAATGGTGTTCGTGATCGACGACGATGCATCGATGCGAAAGAGTCTGAAGCGCTTGTTAGACGCTACACATTATCGGACAGAACTCTTCGAATCTGCTTCGGAGTTTCTTGCACGTTCACCGTACGATGAATGTTCGTGCGTCATTGTTGATGTGCAGATGCCCGGTCTGAACGGGATCGACTTCCAGAAGGCTCTGATCGATAAGGAGCGCGAAGAGCAGCTCGTTTTTATCACGGGCCACGGTGATATTCCGATGTGTGCCGAGGCAATGAAGGGAGGCGCCGTTGATTTTCTTCCAAAGCCTTTTAAGCCTAAAGAATTACTGGAAAGCGTTGGGCGCGCGCTGGCTCGCTCCTCCGAACAGCGCCTCCGCGCCTCGGAAAAGAAGGACGCGCGTCGCCTCATCGAACGATTGACACCGCGCGAGTACGAAGTCATGCAGCTCGTTGCTACGGGAATGCTCAACAAACAAGTGGGCGGCGAGTTGGGAATGGCAGAGAAAACCGTCAAGACGCATCGGGCCCATGTGATGCAGAAGCTCGGGATAACTTCGGTCGCCGAGCTCATGTTGGTGTTGCAAAAAGCGGAAGTAGCTCCGCTAAGCAAACCCGGGACTAAGGTCTGATAGCGTTTCGCTGATGTTACAGGTTAACGTACTAGGGTGCCTGACATTTCGCCCGTTGTTTGTGTTGTTGATGACGATCCATCGGTTCGCAAATCTCTTGTTAGACTTCTTGAATCATCCGGATTCGAAGTTAACGGGTTCAGCGAGCCAAGCGCGTTTCTAGAACATCTGACGGCGCATTCTGTGGCCGTGGTGATCCTGGACATCTGGATGGACAACATGACGGGAATGGAATTACTCGCTCATTTGTGCGCGAGATCGCCCAATACTCGTGTCATATTTATTACAGCCCACGAAGATCGTGCAGCCAAGGCCACAGTCATGCAAGCGGGCGCTTTCGCTTTCTTCACAAAGCCTTTTGACAACAAGTGTTTCTTGGCGGCGGTTCGAGACGCGTTTGCTCATACCCCTTGAAGGTAAAGAAAGATGAACCTAACCGAAATCGGTGGAAAAGAGAGCGGCTTTCTACCTCCGGTTTCCCAAAACCATCCAAACACCCGCATACGATTATCGTTTTGAAGTGTAGATTAGGAATGGTAACACTTCCAAAAGAAAGGGCAGCCCGTGTACCTGCTGGACGATGATCCTTCAGTACTGAAATCGACGGCTCGCCTTTTTGATCTGGCGGTTGGAAGGTCAAAACCTTCACGGATCCGATAGCGTTTTTGGAGCATGCCGCAACGCATTGCCCTGATGTCGTAGTGATCGACATGCTAATGCCGGAGATGAATGGACTGGAGGTTCAAACTCAACTGCGACACGTTTGCCCTTCAACTCATGTCATTGTGCTGACCGCCAAAGATGATCCGTCGGTTCGTGGAATGGCGATGAGTGCTGGCGCTTCCGCTTTCTTCATTAAAGGCGTCAAAAGCGAGGAGCTTCTCGCCGGTGTCCGGGCGGCAGCACATTCGATCAACTAGGTCGTCGTCCATGCAAGGAAGTCCATGTCGGATTAATGCCAAAGTCCTAGGGCTAAAGTCCCATGGACGCAATGTCCTGTCTGCCGCACGATTTATGCCGCAGTCGGTCGAGGCGAAACCTGACAATTATTTAATTTGACCACCTCGCCGTTCTCCGTATGAGGAGCATCATAATGAATCATAGAAAGGGCCAGAACATGAAAACATTAGCAGTCTACACTCTAGGCTTGGCGACACTTGTAGCCGCTTCCCTGCAAGCAGGGCCGGCTACTGAATACAAGCAGGTCGCGCCACCGCCGCCAGTTTATTGGGGCACCGGCTTTTATGGCGGGATCGACATGGGAGCGAACGTCTATCAAAACCGCGGCGGAGACAGAACTTTTACGAACAATAATGTGAATTCAGACTTTTTTGATTGGAGTCTCGATGTGAGCCCAAAAAATGACGTCGGTTTTTTTGGAGGCATCAAACTCGGTTACGTTTTTGGCACCGGCATAGTTCGTCCCACCCTTGAGGGAGACTTCTTTTATAATGGGTTCCGGGGCGGCGCTGACTTCACCTTAAAAGACAATTTCGATAACGTTGTAGCACAGCGTAACGTGACCAGTTGGATCAATACGGGCGCCTTTATGGGCAACTTCATCTTGCGATTGGCGCCTGAAGGTGGAAGGTTCCAGCCGTATGCCGGAGCGGGAGTCGGGATTTATTTCGCTGAATCTGCAGGGGTCGAGGTCCAAGATCCTGTAACTGGTATAACTCCTATTAACACTGGCGGTGGGGCAAATCATGCCGACTTGGCATGGCAGGTGGTCGCCGGCTCAGACTACTTTTTCACTCCTCAGTTGAGCGCATTCATCGAATACCACTACCTCGACTATACGAGCACTCAGATCGATACGAACCAAAGCCGCGATCTTGGACAACATTTGATTGGTGCCGGTATCCGATACTTTTTCCACTGATAGCCAGTACTCTCGAACAAAGTTAACCGAGTCGGCCTCCCGTGATTTGGGAGGCCGATTTCTTTGACGCTAGAATCCAAAGTCTTATAGACGCATTGCAGCACCTATCACAAAATCGCACTTCGACAGTTGCAATGTCACCTGCAAATTGCAATTGGCATTAGATGCTTGAACCATTCGGTAGAAAAATCTTAGTATCGATAATCCGATTCCAACCTATGAAATCATTAAGATATATCTTACTTGGCAGTATCATGTCTGGCGCAGCATTGTTAGTCGGTTGCGCTACTACAGCAAACACGCAGAACCGAGAGAACATGCTGGTTGCCTCCGGCTTTAAGGTCATTAGTCCCAAGACCTCTGCCCAGCAGCAGAAGCTTCAAAACCTTCCTCCCGGCAAAGTTACGATGATCCAAAAAGCCGGCAAAACGTACTATATTTTCCCGGATCCGGCTCACAACCAGGCTTACGTCGGCGGACCCAAGCAGTACCGGCATTACCAGGAGCTCCGCGCCACCAATCGACTTGCGGAGGAGAACCTGGAAACTGCCGAGATGTACCAGGATTCAGCGATGGAGTGGAGTTTGTGGGGCGGCTGGGGCGCAGGCTTTGGAGCTTGGGGACCCATGGGAGGACCAGGACCAGGCCTTTAACTTGGAACAGGTCAGCGTTTTCAACGACCGGCAGCAAGCCATTATCAAGGCATGATTCAAGTTAGGGTGGATGTGGTTGGCCTGACTGAAAATCGTCGTACGTGAAAATAATGTATTCCTGCACTGGCGGCGCATCCCGATGAAGAACAAGACGCGAGTAATCAACTCCCTCCCACTCTGCACGAGCTGGCTGTGGAACGTCGAAGAGGCTTGCGAGAGTAGGGAGAACATCGACGTGAGAGACCAACGCCGTTGATGTACGCGGCTCCGGGTAAAACTCCGGGTTAGAGTACACGAACGGACGCGAATAGATTCCTCGTCGAAATTGAAGTTCTTTTGGCGTTGTCCGTTATGGGTCAGTCCCATCTCGCCATCGGCGGTGCGGATGACCAGTGTGTCATTCGTTAGGCTCAACTTGTCGAGGGTATCGAGAACCTGGACAAGGTAAGCGTCTAATGATTTCATCAGGTTGCCATAGAAGTTGAGGTAATGGCGTTGCTTCGCTGGTGAATTCAGGAGTCCCAGGAGGCTGCGAAATCTCCAGCAACTGCTGTTGGACGGTCGGCTTGGTAGCCAAATTTTCACAAATCGTAGCCGGGATTTCGATATCTCCTTCCAGCTATGAGTCGTTGTTACGCGGGGCAGGTAACATGTTATAGGTCTTGGGATAAAAGCACGTCGTGCGGATTAACGAGCGAGACGATCAGGGTGACGCTAAACCACCCCTTGACTCGCCGCAGGCGATCATGATGAGTCCGGCCCGAAAAAAGGCCGGCGGTCGAAAGCGACCGACTTAAGGTAAGCAAGCACGTTTTCGTGGCTATCTTCGTAGTTGCTGGCTGCGCGCCACGCGTGCCACTACAACTGCAGAGGGAGCCGCGTCGGCACGGGCCCATGTTATATTGACCTGGCGTCGTGTAGGCAACCTACGTTGTGACGTTTGAACGATTCAAACGGTTTTCCATCTCGGCCTAAGGTCCTATAGACGCGTCGCCCAGAATCGTTGAAACATAAGGGAAACAATGAAAACGGCTCTTATGAAAATTATCAAGAGTACCTACTTCGCTTTCTTTACGCTGCTGGCTCTTGATGGATCTGCGTCCCGCCTCAACGCGATAACTTTCACGCCCACCGGCGTGATTGATATGGTCCCAACATCTATGTCCGATGATGCTTCGATTGTTGTCGGGAACAGGCGTTTATGGCACTCCGAACCTTTACTTTACAGAGGGCTCCGGTGTCTTGATTATAGGTGACGGCTGCTACAATGGCCTGCCCGCGATCTCGGGCGATGGAACGACTGTTGTCGGTTGCCATGTAAACTCGCATGGCAACGAAAATGCCGGTAAATGGCTCGGGGGAACCAGCTGGCAGGATCTTGGTTCAGAGCGCGACGCTGCTCCGTGTGGGACATCGTTGAGCGGTGCTTACGGCGTCAATCAGGATGGCTCTCTCGCGGTTGGTCTGCTTTGGCGGGCGCAGGTTTGCCATGCGAACGGCGGCTATTGGGATCTCATTAACAGTTATCCGGCCAGGGCGCTCCCCATTCTGTTCGATACTGCTGCGACCCGCGCAAACGCAGTCAATGCCAGTGGAAGCGTGATTGTCGGATGGCAGGACCAACCAACCGGCGAGCGCACTGCTGCGAAGTGGGTCCGTAGGGGGCCGGATTATGTCGAAGAGCTAATCCTCACCCCAAGCGGCGGATTCAATGGCGAGGCGATGGCGGTGAGCTCCGACGGTCGGACCATCGTTGGGGGCGCCTATGACTTTGGCAACTCGGCCTGGATCTGGCGCCAGCAAACGGGCGTTCAGCCGATCGACGTATCGGGTGGCGGTAATGATGCGATGTTTACCGCACTCGATGTCAGCAACAACGGAAAAACCGTGGTTGGTTTCGCCCGCAAGAGTTTCCACACGCGTGCCTTTATTTGGATAAACGGAAACGGAGGCATTTTCCTCGACAGATATCTCGCGAACCATGGCGTGATTGTGCCAGTTGGTTGGAGCCTTAGCGTCGCGTCCCTTATATCCGCCGATGGCAATACGATCTATGGGTGGGGTATTAATCCTGGCGGCCTGATCGAGATGTACAAAGTCACATTGAATACGTCGGCGATGTATTGAAGTGAATTACGGCTAACAGCTTGGCGGGTGTACCTGGCTAAGATTGTCCGTTCTGGTTCGGTCGTCCAAACTCCACAGCTTCGCTGTAGCGCCTCAACCATTCAACGACTTGATCTGCCCGAAAAGAATAGCCCTAAAGTCCTATAGGCAATTTTTCCGCGAGCTGACACAATTTCGCAATTCAGCATTAAAATCATGCCGTAAACCAATTAGAAATTTCATCCATGAAAATTAAGCTCATTAATTCCATCTTTGTCGGGATCACATTACTTGTCATAGCCGGCTGCGCCTCCATGACCCAGGCGCCGAGCACGGCGCCGTCAGCGACCGTCAGGATTCGCGAATGGTCCGCCGCCTATTATGGTTCGGCGGCAACCGGAAAAGGCACGCTGTACTACCACGGGACGCACCATTTCAGCATCTCTGGCGTGGGCGTCGGCGGAATGGGTGGCCAAAAAATCTCCGCCACCGGCAAAGTTTACAACCTGAATCGCCTTTCGGACTTTCCGGGAACCTACCACGGCGTCAGCCGCGGACTCACTCTGATCGAGGGAAAAATGCATGCCAAGCTGACTAATGGAAACGGTGTGGTTATGTATCTAGCTGGCGAAACCGAAGGTTTGGCTTCCTCCATGGGAGCTCAGGGATTTGAAGTTAACCTAACGGATTAATCTGAGTTTCGCACTCGACACGCGTGGCACCATAGTTGTAGCAGCAGTCGTGCCGGCTGCGTGGTTGGACCGCGTATTGCCCTAAAGTCCTATGGACAGCCCCAAACAGGGCACGACAAATTGTATCTTTGATCAACACGAACTACCGAGATCAATGCTAATGAAAACGCTCAGACTTATCCTCCTCACCAGCAGCTACACTTTCGCCCTGATCGCCGTAGCCGGCCCGCTTCAGGCGGCGCCAATCCAAACCACAGGGACGCCGGGTTCGCCCGGCGCAACGACAACGATCAGCGGGAAACAACTTCCGGTGCCGGATCCAAAATTCGGCGGGGTGATCAAGGACAATGCCCTGCAATCAAAAGCGTGGTGGGCGCCGCGCGTCGTGCCATCGAAACAAGCGCCCAACGTCCTACTCATCATGACTGATGACTGCGGCTTCGGCGCGCCGAGCACGTTTGGCGGGGTGATCCCGACGCCGGCATTGGATCGCGTTGGGAAGACTGGGCTACGGTACACATGCATGCACTCGACCGCGCTGTGCTCGCCAACTCGAGCTGCGCTCATCACCGGGCGCAATCATCATTCAGCCGGCTTTGGCGTTGTCTCTGAACAGTCAACAGGCTTCCCGGGTTACAACAGCGTCATCGCGAAGGACAAAGCAACCATCGGGCGGATCCTGCGAGACAACGGGTACGCAACCTCGTGGTTTGGGAAGGACCACAACACGCCGACGTTCACCGCCAGCCAGGCTGGTCCGTTTGATCAGTGGCCGACCGGTATGGGCTTCCAGTACTTCTACGGGTTTGTCGGCGGCGATACCAGCCAGTGGGAGCCAAATCTTTTCCGCAACACGACGGCAATTTACCCTTACGAAGGTAAGCCACCGGGAACATGGAACCTGATTACTGCGATGGCCGATGATGCAATCGAATGGCTGAATGAAATCAACCAGATCGACCCGAGTAAGCCATTTTTTTGCTACTACGTTCCAGGCGCCACCCATGCGCCGCATCATGCGACAAAGGAATGGATCGACAAGATACACAACATGCACTTATTCGATGACGGCTGGAACAAACTGCGTGACAACATCTTCGCCAATCAGAAACAACTCGGTGTAATCCCACAAGACGCGAAGATGACACCCTGGCCGAAGGACCTATTGAAAGATTGGGATCAATGCACTGACCTTGAGAAAAAGCTTTTCATTCGTCAGGTCGAAGTCTATGCGGCTTATCTTGCGTATGCTGACAACGAGATCGGCCGTGTCATTCAAACCGTTGAGGACATGGGCAAGCTTGATAACACGCTAATTATTTACATCAGCGGTGACAACGGCTCGAGCGCCGAGGGCTCCTTGGTAGGTACGCCCAATGAGGTCGCATCCCTGCAAGGCGTTGTGCTTCCACCTGAAATGCAAATGAAATTCTATGATGTCTGGGGCTCTGACCGTACCTACAACCACATGGCTGTGCCATGGACGTGGGCGTTCGACACGCCGTTCAGCTGGACCAAGCAGATCGCGTCACACTTCGGTGGCACACGCCAGGGTATGTGCGTGTCGTGGCCAGGCCACATCAAGGATCTCGGCGGCATAAGAAATCAGTTCATGCACGTCATCGACGTTGTGCCGACAATTCTGGAAGCAGCCGGAATTCACGCGCCCGATTATGTTGATGGCATCAAGCAGGCGCCGATCGAAGGTGTAAGCTTCGCGTATACGTTCGACGAGAAGAACAAAGATGCACCGTCCAAACACAAGACGCAGTACTTTGAGATGATGGGCGATCATGCCATCTACAATGACGGCTGGATGGCCAGCACTAAGGTTGTTCGTCCACCCTGGGAGGTCGTCGGTTCCGTCAACCCCGATCCCCTGAACAATGTGACCTGGGAGCTCTACGATCTCACCAAGGACTGGACGCAATCGAACGACGTTGCAGCGCAGCATCCCGACAAGGTGAAGCAAATGGCCGGGATCTTCCTGAACGAGGCCAAGAAATACCAGGTTCTACCGCTGGATGCGTCTTGCGCGACGCGCGTCGTTGCGCCACGCCCGAACATTACTGCCGGCCGCAAGGAGTTTGTTTATACGAAACCAATGACTGGCGTTCCTCAGGGTGATTCGCCAAACATTCTCGACGCTTCGTACACGATCACCGCGGACATTGATGTGCCGCAAGGCGCTGCCGAGGGAGTGATATTGACGTCTGGCGGCCGTTTTGCCGGATACGGGCTGTACCTCTTGAAAGGGAAGCCGGTGTTTAACTGGAACTTGCTGGGTTATAAACACGTGAAATGGGAAGGCCCCGCGCTCGCGCCAGGCAAGCACACGCTGGAGTACGACTTCAAGTATGAGGGCATGGGATTTGGCACCTTGGCGTTTAATCAAATGACGGGCGTTGGCCAGGGCGGCACCGGCGTGTTTAAGGTGGATGGTAAGGAGGTCGTCACCCAGAAACTGCCACACACGATCCCGTTATTGCTACAATGGGACGAGACTTTCGATATTGGCTCCGACACGGGCACACCGGTGGATGACGAAGATTACCAAGTCCCATTCAAGTTCACCGGCAAATTGAATAAGCTCACGTTAAACGTTGAGCGCCCCGAGCTATCGCCCGCCGATGTAAAGAGGCTCGAAGAAATGGAGCGAGCTAAGTCAATCAGTGATTAACGCCCTATTCCCTCATCTCTAAGGCGAGCCTCATTGTTCTCGAATAAAGTGCCCTCCTCTAGTGACTCGGGAAGAATTTTCAAAGATCAACACCGGCTAAATAAACTAACAACCAACCAATGAAAAAACCTATCAAACCATTCGTTAACTTCACTCCAGGCTTCGGTCTCGTCGTCTTGGCTTTGCTTATAACCAGCCTCATGATAAAGGCCGCTCCGCTCGGTGCGGACGAGGCACATGCCATCGGCGTGGAGGCCTATTTGTACTTTTATCCTATCGTGACGATGGACATTACGCGCAAGCAGCTCACGAATATTGAGCACGCCGAGGGGATTAATGCGCCCATGAATTCCTTCGCAAATATTCCCGCGTATCCGACGGCTGACATGAAAACAGTCGTCCGCCCTAACTTCGACACATTGTATTCCAGCGCCTGGCTCGACCTCACCAAAGAACCTCTGGTCGTGTCGGTGCCAGATACTGGTGGCCGCTATTATTTGTTCCCGATGCTCGATATGTGGACAGATGTGTTCGCGTCGCCGGGTTGGCGCACGACTGGAACTCAGGCAGGCAACTACCTTGTCACACCGCCGGGCTGGACTGGAACTGTGCCGAACGGGCTCACTCGCATCAGCGCGCCCACACCGTACGTCTGGATCATTGGCCGCACCAAGACCGATGGGCCGCCGGACTACGCCGCTGTGCACAAGATTCAGGCTGGCTATAAGGTCGCGCCACTCTCTCACTGGGGCAAAAGCTCTGAGCCCGTGACCGGAAAAGTTGATCCGAGTGTGGATATGAAGACGCCGCCGAAAGTGCAGGTGGACAACATGGCGGCAGACAAATACTTCGCCTACGCAGCTGAGTTACTGAAGCTGCATCCCCCGCACATCACCGACGAGCCAATCATTGCTCGCATGAAGCGCATCGGTATTGAACCCGGCAAGGGTTTTGATTTTGGAAAGCTCGATCCTGCAGTTCAAAAAGCGCTCGCCGGCGCACCTGAGGACGCGCAAAAACTCATGAAATGGAAAGTGCCGACACTCGCTCGGGTGGCGAACTACTGGTCAATGAACACCGACACGATGGGCGTGTACGGCAACTACTACCTCAAGCGCGCCATCGTTGCGCAATTGGGGCTAGGCGCTAACCTACCAGAGGATGCCATCTACCCAATGAATTTGGGGGATGAAGCTGGCAAGCCGCTGGACGGCGCGAACAAATACACGATCCACTTCGACAAGATGACTCTGCCGCCAGCTGAGGCGTTTTGGTCCATCACGTTGTACGACAACGAAGGTTTTCAGGTACCGAATGCCCTGAACCGGTTCGCAGTGAGCAGCTGGATGCCGTTTAAGTACAATGCAGACGGCTCACTCGATCTTTACTTCCAAAACGAAAGCCCTGGCTCGAACAAGGAAGCGAATTGGTTACCGGCTCCGAAAAGAGCGTTCAATCTCTGTATGCGGCTCTATGCGCCGAAGTCAGATGCGCTGACTGGCAAATGGAATCCACCGCCAATTGCAAAGGTCGAAGGTCCTTCTGAAGTAAGTCCACAATAGCGCTCACCTGTTTGTTCAAAAGACTTGCGGCAGTCACGCGCAAAAACATTCGTGGGGTTTTCCAGCGGTTTGATGCGATGCAGGCTGCGCCGAAATTCAAATTGCCGATGCGTCACGCAGTGTTTGGAGCCCTGCGCAAACCAGCCGCCCATTTGTTTGTTACTGATTTTTTGTCAAAGCCATGTCGTCTCCCGACCAGCCCGCAGTGTAGGAGTATGTTTGGCCCGCTGCTACATTCAGCGTTATTTGCGCCGGCTTGGCATTGGTTCGATTGGGATCCACCCGCACAATGATGGTGTGCTGACCTGCCGGCAAGTCGCCGCTGTAATTATTCCCCTCGAAAAAGGTCCCTACGTCTTTACCATCGATTGAGACCACAAGACCGAGATCGGTACCGAAATTTGCGACGCGATCAATGAGCAAATGACCTGAATTCGGCGCAGCACCAGCTTGGTTTACTGCGCACGCGGCGATCAGGCCAGCGCACGCGAGGCTCAGGACGTGAGTGATTGAATTGTATGTTTTCATAGATAGCAATTGGTTGGTTGCAGACAAAGCCTGTCTTTACGATCCGGACGCGTCTATAGGACTTTAGGCCCGTACGAACGATTCGTGCCATAAGGAACGCACGCCTCTCCTCGCTTGTTTCTAAGACCAAGGTCCTATTGAACGCTTATTGGGTGGCGGAATATAACAAGATTCACGATGAATCCAGTTATCCATTTCGAAATCAACGCGAGAAGCCAGTCAGGCTGGACGGTCGTCGAAAAACATGATACACGCCCTGCGACAACCATGATTATGACAACCAAATTCCTGCGGTTCGCTGCAATTGCAGTCCTTCTGACTGCAGTCATTTCCTGTAAGACGACGAGTAATTCTCCGAGTACCACTACTCCGACCCAGGACCGCTTCGCGCAAGCCGACACCAATCATGATGGAAAGCTCAGCCGGAATGAAGCGAACGCTTATTTTGTGAGTCAGGTCTTCGCCGGCGCTGACCAGAATCAGGACGGCAAGGTGACATGGCAGGAATGGAACGTTCCAGGCTCAGGACGATCGAAGGCACGTTTTGACGCCGCCGATACCGATAAGAATGGAAGCGTGTCGCTAGCGGAAGCTCAGGCGTATGGTGAGAAAAAAGGCGTCTTTAACAAGGAATTTGCGGAAGCTGACACAAATCATGATGGATATGTAACCCGCGAAGAAGCCCAAGTGTATTACGCAAGCAAAGAAGGTCCGCCAGATTAAATGGGTTTGAAGCGGGAGATCCTACGGTTTCTCGCCGAGCTCTGCGTCGGTTTCAAATGCTGCAGCTCCACGAGCAATAGCCTTCTTGGCCGTAGCTATCCGCGCCCTGCGCGACGAGCGCCAAGATTCATGCTCGCGTAGTGCGTCACGAAGTTGCGCTCAAAATGGGTTACAGTGCTGCGTTTTGGTTTTTCTTTCCGGCGCTCCTCCTGATCAGACGCCACACAATGATGCACAACAACGAACCAACAAGCGCAGCGATAAGGTCCTCGAATGTGACTTTGATGTCGCCAAGACCCAAATCGATGTGGAGCAGCCGGAATAAAACTCCTCCCACCAGTGCACCAAGCATTCCGACACCTGTGTTGATCCAGACTCCAAAGCCTCGCTGGCTGAAAGTTACGAGTCGCCCGGCAACGGTTCCGGCGAGTGCTCCGATAATCAGCCAGACAATGACTTCGCCAATAGAAATAGACATGATGAATCCTTTCTTTGAAAATTATACCTCGCAGACCGGCAATAAAACAAGGCGGAACGAGCCAGCAAGGCGTGCAAGCGTGCAATCTAAGTGTGCCGATCCCAACCGGAGGAGCTGGAGAACCGGTCGCGATCCAAATAATGACTGACAAAAGCGACGAAACAGTCTAGACCTCTGGAAAAGGCGACTCAATTTGCCTAACGATCTGCAAAGATAAGGAGGAAAAGACGTGGATACATCACACAAGACCCTGAAGGAGAAAGCCTATCATGAGTTGAAGGAGTTCTTTGGCATCGCGCTGTATCTTTGGGTGATCCTGGCGCTCTTCCAATTGTATAGATCTATGCTTCTGTCAGAAGAACACATCAGTGCTGTTGCGCATCAGGGGTTTGCGGTCCTCAATGCGCTGGCGCTTGCGAAAGTTCTCCTCATCGCTAAAGCGCTCCACCTCGGCGAATGGATCGATGATTGGCCACTCGTTTACCCCACTCTACTTAAGTCAGCATTGTTCACTGTTGTGCTCGCTTGCTTCAAAGTTCTGGAGGACGCCGGCCTCGGGATGTATCGGGGGAAATCTTTTCCACAGAGTATCGCTGACCTCGGCGGTGGTAGCTTGAATGGAATTCTTTGTGTCTCGCTAATCCTTTTCGTGACGCTTATCCCTTTCTTCGTGGTCACCGAACTGCAAGGAGTTCTGGGTGAGGGCAGGTTGATGCAGCTATTTTTCCGTCCACGCAGCTCCTTCGTGCCAGCGACTAGCCGATCCTCTGAGACTAACGTGGCCATTCCGGGCTCCGCCGGCCCGCCGGATCATTCCTGAACACTGTATCGATTACGGTCACAAACATGCGATGAATACTACTCTTACAGCCATAGTTGTATTCGGGTGCCTTATTGCAGCTGTATTGATAGGGCGAGCGCTTCGCAGTCTGCTTCCAGATGAGCATGTAACTTCCGATTCAAGGGACGCTATCAAATTGGCGTTAGGCTTGGTTGCGACGATGTCGGCGCTTGTATTGGGATTGCTTGTGAGTTCAGCAAAGGGCGCATACGATACTGCACGGAACGAAGTGATCGAGATGGCTGCGAAGGTTGCCTTTCTCGACCGGGTACTGGCTAACTACGGGCCGGAAGGCGCTGAAGCGCGGAGCCGCTTTCACGACGCAGTTCAAGCTGGGGTGCGGCAAATTTGGCCTGAGAAAGGGAGGACGCCGGTCCACCTCGCTATCAACACGCAACCGGGCAACACACTCTATGCCATTGTTGAGAGTCTCTCGCCCCACAACGAAATGCAGACCAAGCTTAAAGAACAGGCTTCAACGCTAACCATCGATTTGGGTCAGCTTCGATCGCTACTAGTAGCCCAATCGGTCCCCTCTATTTCGAATCCGATGCTGGTAATCCTGGTATCGTGGCTCGCAATCATATTCCTCGGCTTTAGTATCCTGGCTCCCGGCAATGCTACGGTCATCTTTGCTTTGGTTGTTTCGGCGCTAGCCGTATCTGGAGCTATTTTTCTGATACTGGAGCTGGACCAGCCGTTTGGCGGGCTGATCGGGATTTCGAGCGAGCCGATGGTTTATGCTTTGCAGCAGATGGCGCACTGACATCAATGCGAGCCTTGAAGCCATCTCATAAATCGTAGGATGGATCGCTGAGCCATCCGCAATGGATGCCTCGACGATACGGCGCCGGGCGGTCGCACACTGTCAGCACGTTAAATCCAAATTTATGAGATAGGCTTTACCCTCTCCACTTTGCTTTAAAGTCGTGTAGACAAGGGAACAAGGGACGTGATAAAAACTGCGCCTTAACAAAATGAACTTATGAAAAAATCATTCTTAACAACATCTCTGTGTATGCTGATAGTCACAGCCGTCTTCGTTGGATCCGGCTCGACAACAGAAGCAGCAGACCCGCCGGCCCCCGGTTCGAGCGCGACAAGCAAGAAACCCAATATTGTTATTCTCATGACCGACGATGTCGGCTGGGGCGACCTCGGTTGCTATGGCGGCGGCGTCACGCGGGGCGCACCGACACCGAATCTGGACCGACTGGCAGCAGAGGGCGCGCGGTTCACCAATTGGTACGGACAAGCTAGTTGCACAGCAGGTCGGGCCTCTTTCATCACCGGTCGCATCCCGATTCGCACGGCTCTTTCGGCGGTGATTGCTCCGGGCGATCCAAACCATATTCGCAAGGAAGTGCCAACGATCGCTGAATTTTTCCAGAAGAACGGTTATCGCACCTATTACTCAGGCAAGTGGCATCTGGGCGATAAGCCGGAAGACTTCCCGATTAATCACGGCTTCGACGAGATGAACCACTTTCTCGCCTACTATGCCGGCGTATACGCCTATACAGACCCGACGCTCCACCCCAACTTTCCGCGGGATAACCCCAAATTCATGGCCATGTACAATGCGATGGTCAACGACGGAGAGTGGGAAGGCAAAGCCGGCCAGCCGCCAAAGCGGGTAGTTGAGCATTTCGGCTACGCAGATCTGGCGACGATCGATGACCAACAACGCGACAGCGCGATCGCCTACATCAATGAACACGCTAAAGACGATAAGCCGTTCTTCATGTACGTCGCTTTTCTGAAGGTACACCAACCCAATAACCCCGCGCCCGAGTTCAAGGGGAAGTCGCATGAGAGCAACTATCTGGACTCGCTAATGGAACTCGACAACAATTCGGGCCAGGTCGTGCAGGCCATTCGCAACGCTGGCTTGGATAAGGATACTATTATCGTGTGGACGACTGACAATGGGCCGTGGATCGACGCGTGGCCCGATGCTGGTTACACACCATTTCGCGGCATGAAAGGCAGCGGGTTCGAAGGTGGATGGCGCGTTCCGGGAATCATGTGGGCACCCGGGCGCATCAAGCCTGGCAGCGTTTTCCATGGCATGATGTCACATATGGATGTGTGGCCGACGCTGGCCTCCATGGCAGGTCTGAAGCCGCCGCCACACGGTGAGTGGAAGGATAACAACGGCAAGTCAATTTACTTCGACGGCATCGATAACAGCTCCTATATCACGGGCAAATCCGAGGAATCGGCGCGCATGAGTTGGGTGTATATCGACTCCGTCAATTTTCTTGGTGTGCGGTACGGTGAATGGAAATTCCTGTTTACAGCTAAGGACACCTGGCTGGGGCCTGACCTGCATTTGGGGATTCCCGCTATCTACAATCTGAAGCAAGACCCAGGCGAACATTACGATATGACATTCAACGGGGCCGCCGCGCCGACTGCGGGTGTGTTAAAATCCTCGCCAGGTCGGTACTCAGGTGCGGACAACGGCTGGGCAGGAGTCTTTTCGATGATCCCGCTCACTGAGTTTTTAGACTCAATCAAGAAATATCCAAACATTCCAACGACTCCGGCAGGATCGAGCATGGGCGCGGACTTGCCAGAGTTCATTCCACCTAATCTAGCGCCGCAACAGAAGTGAACACTTGATATCAACTATCGCTCCATGGCGTTCAATTGCCCTAAAGTCTTATTGACACGCGAATTGTTGGGCGACACGATGGGTCCATACAAACAAAAGGAGTTCGATTTATGAAAAAATATTCCTCAATTATTCATATCCTAAGTCTGGCTTGTGCCGGAATCATCCTGATCGGGTGCGGAACAACTCAGCCTGGTGCTGCGACTGCGCCGCCGCCTAACTCAGGTCGTTTGATGGTTAATCGGGTCGCAAACTTTGGGAGTGGTCTTGTCCTTGTTCTGTCTGTGGATGGGAAGGACGTGGCAACTCTGACCGAAGGCCGAAACTACAGTGGCTACCTATCGGCAGGTCAACACCGCCTTACCGCCCGGATCGATCCGTATCAGGCCGGTACGAGCCCTATGCAAAAAACCGTGACGATAAAAGCTGGCCAGACTTATTCCTACACCGCATCCTGGTCAGGACAGAAAGTGGTTTTTGTAAAGAATCAGTAAACAATGCCCGCAGGTTCTTATTATTGCCACCTTGGGCGCCGCCTCAGCATCAGCTGCGGTTTTGTTGTAATTACGATCCTGAACGCGCTGGTAGCATTAGCATTTGGCGCGAACCCCGCGGAGGAGTTGGCCAAAGCAGGAGCGACGGGTGGTATAGATCCGAAGGGTAATTCCTGGGTCGCGATCCAGCAGAGTATCGAGCAGTTTGCGCATCCTGAATTCATCCTGCGCCTTTTCCTTAGTCTGGCTCTTGCGGTAGGCTGTGCATGGGTCATCGCGTGGCATCCGCGCAGAGCGTCGCTTACGGATCCGCTCGCTGATTTCGAGGAGCGTAAGGTACTTATACTTCTCGGGGTCGTCGGCGCAGTTATCGCTGAACTAACAGGCACCAGCCAGACGCTCGCCTTTGTGATTTTCGGTATCGGCGCGCTGTTGCGATTTCGAACACTGCTTGACAATCCTAAACTCACCGGAAAAGCGATTATGGTCGTGGTGGTCGGGCTGGCGTGTGGCATGGGGTCCTGGGCGATGGCCGTTTTTGTTACCGGCTTTACCTGGCTCCTTTTATACTGGCTCGACTCGCACTCCAGCTGCCGGATAAGAATCCGGGTGGATGACGCACAAGATCCAAAGCCGGTGTTTGGAACAGTGCAATCATTACTCGTTTCCCATAAGTGCCGCCTTCAAAGTTCCGCACTGTACGAGGACAAGGGACAGATGGTGTTTTTGCTTTATATCCCCGCCGGCACAGACCCGCAACAACTAGAGCAAGAAGTGCGGGCAAAGCTGCAGAAGAACCACGTCTCAAAGATCAGGGTTGATGTTGTGTAACGCCTGATCATTCTTTTGCGACAAGCTGGCTTGTTATGCAGAGGCGCCTGTGCATCGCGTTTTTCTTTGGCTCCGCGCTCACACTGGCAGTAAACGCACAGGACGGGCCGAAAGATGCTGTTGTTTTGATTATCCGCCACGCCGAAAATCCTGCCAGCGGCCGCGGTCTTTCACCGCGAGGAGAGCAACGGGCTGAAGCCTACAAAGATTACTTCCTAAATTTCAGTATCGATTCCAAACGGCTTGAACCGGATGTTATTTTTGCCGCTAACGACTCAAAGCAGAGCTATCGGCCCCGGCTGACTGTCGAGCCGTTTGCGAATGCAGCCAAATTGCAAATCGACACTCGTTTTCACAGCAACCAGTCTGCCGAGCTGGCGGCTACCCTGCGCGCAACGCTGGAAGGAAAACGGATCCTGATTTGTTGGCGCCACGGAAACATTCCGGACCTACTCCGTGCGCTCGGAGCAAACCCTGAAAGCTTGCTACCGAATGGTAAATGGCCGAAGAGGGTGTACGATTGGTTAATCCTGTTCAGTTATGATCGAGACGGCCGATTGATTCCGCAGAGCCTAAAACGTATCAACGAGCACCTGCTGCCGGGCGACTCTCAATAGAGAGCTTAAATTCTCTTCGGGCGGGCTTACGATCCATTCCAACAACCTTGGTGGGACCCGTAGAGTATGTGACAAGAACAGACTAGGCAGGCGAGTATGGCGTCTTACGCGCTGATCATCATCGGCTGTCTGCTACAGCCAGAATGGTAAACAATCGATAGCGTTACTTTCTGTAATCACCATTTGCCGCGTTACGGCGCGACGGTCGATGGACTCTTCGGATAAGTCGAAAGCGCGCGAGCGTATTGCGCGCGCTCAAACGCCGCGGGATTCGCGCAATTTTTCTGACTCACGAGACCTTTGATTTGCTCCACCGATTCGTATTCGTGGTCTTCCAGCCATTCCCGCATTTCATACTCCAGGATGCGAATGTGGCCGATCCCACAGCGTAGTAGAACTGAGCAAAGCATCGTCACATCAGCGCCGGCCATAATCATTTTAAGCGCATCTATTCCGTGATGAATCCCACCCGTGGCGGCAAGATTTGCACCAATTCGTCCATACAAGAGTGCAATCCAGCGCATCGGCAAACGCATTGCCATCGGCGTGCTGAGCAGCACGTTCGGACTTACCTCAAGCGTCTCCAACTCAATGTCCGGCTGATAGAACCGGTTGAATAGCACAAGCGCATCTGCGCCCTGCTGGTCGAGGCGCCGCGCGAATGAGGAAAAATTCGTGAAATATGGGCTGAGCTTCACTGCCACTGGGATTTTCACCAGCCGTTTAATTGACGTGACAATGGTCAGGTACTCGGTCTCAATCTCATTTGCGGTGCGCTCCGGGTCGGTCGGCACATTATAGATGTTCAGTTCCAATGCATCGGCGCCGGCTTGTTCGATAAGTCGCGCATAGCGTTGCCAGCCGCCGAATGTCGAGCCATTCAAGCTCGCAATGATCGGAATGCGCGCCGTCTCTTTCGCCTTTGCGATATGATTTACGTACGCCTCGGGATCCACATTGAAATTGGGTCCATCGGAATAATTGCCGACAACATGAGACAAAAAGTCGTCGCCATTTCCGGAATCGGGGCGCAGGCGATGATTTCCCGGACGAAGTTGTTCTTCGAAAAGCGAATGGAAAACAATCGCCGCCGCGCCGGCGTCTTCCATCCGTTTAATATTGTCGAGCTTTTCCGATAACGGGGACGCCGAAGGAACGAGCGGCGTCCTCAGTTTGAGTCCAAGGTAAGTGGTGGCCAGTTTCATGTGAATGCCTTCGGGCTATGTTGTTGAGAAAATCATAGCTGCTGCCCGGTCGGCCGATGTACCGCGATTGCGATTTACTGTGCAGTTATTGCGCAGCCGTTTTACACATCGTTCGCCGGATAGGTCTCCAGCGCCTGCATGTATTGAGCGCGTTCGAATGCACTTGGGTCAGGACAATTTTTCTGACTCATACTGCCTTTGAGTTGTTCGACCGATTCGTATTCGTGTTCTTCCATCCATTCGCGCATTTCGCGTTCGATGACCCGAATGTGTTCAATACCTCGACGCAACAGAATGGAGCAAAGCATCGTTACGTCGGCACCAGCCATTAGCATTTTCAAGGCATCGGTGGCTCGGTGGATTCCGCTCGTGGCCGCAAGACTCGCTCCAACTCGTCCGTAGAGCATCGCAATCCAACGCATCGGCAAGCGCATCGCCATCGGCGTGCTGAGCAGAATGTTGGGTGAAATCTCCAGCGTCTCCAGTTCAATGTCCGGCTGGTAAAACCGATTGAACAGCACGAGCCCGTCGGCACCGTTCCGGTCGGCTTCGGGCGCGAACCGCGCGAAGTTCGTAAAGAACGGACTAAGCTTGACTGCCACCGGAATTTTCACCTCCGCTTTGATGGCCGCGAGGAGGCTGAGGTAATGTGCTTCGATATCTTCTCCGCGAATTTCCGGATCGCTTGGAATGGAATAAATGTTCAGTTCAAGCGCATCGGCGCCCGCTTCCTCGATCTGCCGGGCGTAAGCCAGCCAGCCACCAAACGTGCTGCCGTTGAGGCTGCCGATGATTGGAACGTTCACAGCCGCCTTGGCCTGAGCAATGTGCTCAAGATAGCCTTCCGGGCCGACTTTGAACGCCGGGCGAACAGGGAAATAGGTCAGCGACTCCGCGAAACTCTCGGTGCCTTGTTCAAGATAAAACTCCAGGGCATGGTGATCGCGGCGAATCTGCTCCTCAAAAAGGGAATGGAACACCACCGCCGCAGCGCCGGCGTCCTCCATTCTTCTGATATTGTCGATCTTTTCCGAAAGGGGCGACGCGGATGGGACTAGCGGCGTGCGCAATCTCAAGCCGACGTATCTGGTCGTTAGGTTCATGAATTGGGTGTGTTGTTGAATTTTCTGGCGGCGAGAAATTCGTACAATGCGCGGCGCTCGTTCACGTCTGCCTGCGCCTGTGCGAGCAATTCTTTCGCAGCGCGCGGCGCGCTTTTTTCGAGGATCTTAAACCGCTGTTCCAGCTTGAAGTAGTCGGCGATTTTCACGCGCGGCGCGGCGGAATCGAGCTGAAGCGGATTTTCTCCCAGCCGCAGCCGCTCGGGATTGTAGCGATACAACAGCCAGTTCCCGGTGTTCACTGCCGCTTTCTGGTTTTGCATCGCCGTGGTCATGTTGATCCCATGCGCAATGCAATGGCTGTAAGCGATGATAATCGCCGGCCCGTCGTATGCTTCCGCTTCGAGAAACGCTTTCAACGTGTGCTCGTCGCGCGCGCCCATCGCAACCGACGCGACATAGATGGTTCCATAGGCCATCGCCATCAGTCCAAGATCTTTTTTCGGCGCGCGTTTCCCGCCGGAGGCAAACTTTGCAACCGCGGCGCGGGGAGTCGATTTGGAGCATTGACCACCGGTGTTTGAGTAAACTTCCGTGTCGAGGAGCAAAACTTTCACGTTGCGTCCGCTCGCGAGCACGTGGTCAAGTCCCCCGTAACCGATGTCGTAACCCCAGCCGTCGCCGCCGACGATCCATACGCTCTTGCGCACCAGCATGTCGGCCAGCGCGAGCAAACGTCTCGCCACTGGGTCGCCTAACGAATAGAGCCTCCGCTTCAGCTCCGACACGCGTTCTCGCTGATCGAAAATATCCGCTTCATCCCGCTGGCGCGCATTCAGAATTTCGGTGACGAGGCTGCGGCCGAGCTGCGGAGAAAGTTGCTGGAGTAGTTCGCCTGCGAATTCCTGTTGTTTGTCCATTGAGATCCGGAAGCCCAGTCCAAACTCTGCGTTATCCTCAAACAACGAATTTGCCCACGCCGGGCCGCGGCCATTTTGATCTTTCGTATAAGGCGTGGTCGGCAAATTCCCGCCGTAAATGGAGGAGCATCCGGTCGCGTTCGCGATGATCAAACGGTCGCCAAAAAGCTGGGTGAGCAATTTGATGTAAGGCGTCTCACCGCAGCCTGCGCACGCTCCCGAGAATTCAAAGAGCGGCCGTTGCACTTGCATTTTGCGTACGTAATCAGTTGAAACCTTTCGGCGATCCATTTCCGGAATCGAAAGGAAAAAGTTCCAGTTTGCGCGCTCGCTTTCGCGCAGTGGCAACTGCGGCTGCATGTTGATCGCCTTTAATCGCGCTTCCGATTTGTTGCGGGCGGGGCAAACATCGACGCAGATCCCGCAGCCGGTGCAATCTTCGACGGCCACTTGCAGCGTGTATTTCAAACCTTTCCACTCAGGCAATCGCGCCTCCGTCGATTTAAACGACGAAGGCGCTCCCGGGAGAACAGCCGTATCGTACGCTTTGCTACGAATTACTGCGTGTGGGCAAACCAACACGCACCTGCCGCACTGGATACAGACCGCCGGGTCCCAGGCCGGCACTTCGTTGGCCAAATTCCTTTTCTCGAACTGCGTTGTTCCCGTGGGATAAGTCCCATCGTTAGGCAACATGCTCACCGGGACGCGATCGCCGCGACCTGCCGTGATTTCGCCCAGCACATTGCGCACAAACTCCGGTGCGCGCTTGAGTTCTCCATTGCCGCTTAACTTCAGGGGAACAATGGCACCTGGAATTTTGACTTCCTGTAAATGCGCAAGCGTTCGATCAACTGCGCGGAGGTTCATCTCCACGATTTCATCCCCTTTCTTCGCATACGTTTTGCGAATGGAATTCTTGATTGCCTGGATCGCTTGCTTGGCCGGCAGCACTCCCGAGATGGCGAAGAAGCACGTCTGCATCACCGTGTTGATGCGGCCGCCCATACCTGCATCGTGCGCGACCTTGTTTCCATCGATGACAAAGAATTTCGCGCGCTGGTCAATTAGCCGGCGCTGGACATTCTCCGGTAGTCGCTCCCAAACGCGATCGGGTCCAAACGGCGTGTTCAACAGAAACGTTCCGCCTAACATCAAATCCAGCAGAACGTCGCGTGTCTCGAGCAGAAACGGCTGATGACAGGCAATAAAGTTTGCCTTGGTGATGAGATACGTCGATCGAATCGGGCGCGGACCGAAGCGCAGGTGCGAAACGGTCATCGCGCCAGATTTCTTCGAATCGTAAACGAAATAGCCTTGCGCGAAATAGTCGGTGTTCTCGCCAATGATTTTGATCGATTCCTTGTTCGCGCCCACTGTGCCATCAGATCCAAGCCCGAAGAATTGGGCGCACACGACGTCGTCCGGTTCGATCGAAAAATTCGAATCCACATCAAGACTTGTGTGTGAGAGATCGTCATCGATGCCGACTGTGAAATGATTTTTCGGCGACGGTTGTGCGAGATTGTCGAAAACCGCTTTGATCATCGGTGGCGTGAATTCCTTCGAAGATAAACCGTAGCGACCTCCCACAATGTTGACGTTGCCGCGTCTTCCTTCATGAAGCGCATTCACGCAGTCGAGATAAAGAGGTTCGCCTGCCGATCCGGGCTCTTTTGTACGGTCCAGGACAGCAATACAGCGCACATTCGGCGGCAACATTTTGACGAATGATGCGGCATCGAATGGCCGATACAGGCGCACTTTCAGGAGCCCGACTTTTTCATTTCGCGCGTCGAGAAAATCGACTGTTTCGTGCACGGCTTCGCAACCTGAGCCCATTAAAACAATAACTCGGTCTGCATCCGTTGCGCCGTAATATTCAAAAATCCCGTACCGCCGGCTTGTGAGCGCCGCGAACCGGTCCATCGCCCGTTGCACTATGTTCGGACAAGCCGCGTAAGACGGGTTCACCGTCTCACGTGCCTGGAAATAGACGTCCGGATTTTGGGCGGTGCCGCGGATTACAGGATGATCAGGCGAGAGCGCTCGCGCACGGTGCTCAATTACACGCTCTTCATTAATCATGTCGTGCAGCGTTTCGTTAGGTACAACGAAGATTTTTGAGATTTCATGTGAGGTGCGGAACCCATCGAAGAAATGCAAAAACGGAATCCGTGATTCGAGCGTTGCAGCGTGGGCGATCACCGCCATATCCTGCGCCTCCTGCACAGATGCGGAAGAGAGCATCGCCCAGCCGGTCGCGCGGGCGGCCATGACATCGCTATGATCACCGAAGATTGAAAGCGCCTGCGCGGCGAGTGATCGGGCGGCGATGTGAAACACCGTGGGCGTCAGTTCGCCGGCGATTTTGTACATGTTCGGGATCATCAGCAGCAATCCCTGCGAGGAAGTAAACGTGGTGCTGAGTGCACCGGTTTGAAGGGCGCCGTGAATTACTCCCGCCGCGCCGCCTTCACTCTGCATCTCGACTAGCGAGGGCACCGTGCCCCAAAGGTTTTTCACGCCAGCTGCCGACCATGCGTCCACCCATTCGCCCATTGGCGACGCAGGTGTGATCGGATAAATCGCGATCACCTCGTTCAGCGCATATGCAACGCGCGCCACCGTTTCATTAGCATCCAACATTCTGTACTCAGTCTTCACGATGCCGAATGTATCTTTTACGAGCGTCGCCCGATGTACATCGCTTGCGTTTTGCTGTGCAGTTATTGCGCACAGCGGAGAGCAGTCTTGGCAACTTCAATCTCCGGCTCAAAATAAGCCGCGCATTAGTTGCGATCCTCGAAAAGCCCAGGCGGTGATCTCGACATTTCGCTTGGCGTTCGCCTGTTCTTTCAATATATCTGCTAATCACCCGGTGATTGAGATTTGCGTATCATCGAGGTGAAATTGCGAAAAGGACGCACAACATCCACGCACGCGCTGCGCGAGAAAGCGATCAGCCATTTCCACGATTTGCTCGCAGCAGACGAGACGTTGTCGCCGGCTATATTCGAAAAATTGCGCAGCGGCATGCGCAAAAATCGGTTGCTTTACGGCGAACGCCCGATCGGTGTCGCGTTGCGGCCGCACCTTCTTCATCACAAACAGTTTCAACGATTGAGCCAGGCAGCGCAGCTTGTTACGAGGGCATTGGAAAAGGTTGCAGCCGCAGTCGTACATGATCCGAACCTGATGGAGGAACTCGGCCTCACAGAGTCAGAGCGCAGGATGGCGCTCGTTGATCCCGGATTTTCAACAGCCGGTGTAACGACCCGTCTCGACGCGTTCGTTCATGGCGATCAAATCAAATTTGTGGAATCGAATGCCGAGAACCCTTCCAGTCTGCCGGACCAGGAGGAACTGAACCGATTGCTTTTCGAGTTGCCTGTAATGGCGAGTTTTGCCCGACGTTATCGTTTACGTCAGTTCTCGCCAGTCGCGAGATTGCTCGAAACGCTGCTGGATACTTATCGCGAATGGGGCGGTAGCGATGTGCCGAACGTGGCAATCCTCGATTGGAAGGACCTGCCCACCTCGAGTGAGTTCGTTTTTCTGCAAGAGCATTTCAGCGCGCACGGTGTTCCCACGATTATCTGTTCGCCTGACGACCTCGAGTACGAGCAAGGGCAACTACAATGCGGCGCATTCCGTATCGATCTGGTTTATAAACGCGTAATTATTCACGAATTCCTGTCGCGCTATGACGACACGCACCCGCTCATCCGCGCATACGTAAACCACGACGTGTGTATCGTGAATCCGTTCCGGTGCAAAATCATGCACAAGAAAGCAGTGTTTGAGATGCTTACGGACGAGCAGCGCCAGGATTGGTTCACGGCGAGCGAAACAGAAGCGATCCGTTGTACTGTGCCATGGACACGGCGTGTTTCCGACCGAAAGACAACACGCGACGGACGGCAAGTCAGTCTGCTGGAATTCATTCGGTCAAATCGATCGCGTCTTGTTTTAAAACCAAACGACGATTACGGCGGCCACGGTGTTCATTTCGGCGCCCAATTGAATGAGCGCGACTGGGACAGCGCGATCGAAACTGCGCTTTCTGCCGATTACATCGTGCAGGACGCGCTCGATTTGCACCCGGAAATATTTCCGGTCTTCAATGAGACTGAATGGAAGTTGCAGCCGATGTTCGTCGATACGAATCCATTTCTCTTTCGCGGCAAGGTCTGCGGCGCCATGGTTCGCTTGTCCGCCACGCCAATCGTCAACGTGACTTCTGGCGGCGGCGAGACAGGTTTTTTTGTTCTAAAGGAGTGATGTCGGCGTGAGTGAAATCTTGGGCACCCGGTAAGTAGCATCGCGCCTGTTAGCGCAATTTTTGCACAGCAAAAGCCAATTCATGCCCTGTCGCTGAATCGCGACGGCACTAGTCTTTAGTGAAAAAGGAGCACCGGTGAAAACAATTCTCCTTCTAGAAGACGGGAAGACGCGGGCCGAACTGACGTTGCAGAATGCCGACTACACTACGCGTTTTCTGCCCGAACCTGAAGGAGTCGCCGGCTGTAACTGCGATCGTTGGGGTCACCCCTGTTCAGGCTGCGTCAATGCTAATGCCGCCAGAGCAGCCGTGCGTCCCTTTTTGTCGCCACTAGATGAATGAAAGAACAATATGGAATACCTGATTGTATTTAGCGTTGCCGCGATAATGATAGCGTACGTTTGGATAATCGGCTGCTGTCTGCGAGACGCATAACCGCTGAAAACACGCTGCTCACGCTGAACGCATCGGTGGGCAGGGATTTTGCTCTGAGCATCAGCGCCTCACTGAAAATATTCGCTTCTCCGGAAGGGTACGACGAAGGCCTCGCGTTCTTCCGCGCCGGTTGGCAATAAATGCAGAGTAAATCGCAATCGCTGATGAGATTTATCGCCTTTCATCCCTGATAGTTCGCATGTGATCGACAAAGTTGTTCCAACCAGGCGAGACACCGACGCTATCGAGGGCACAACGTCCCGAGTAGTCCGATTAATCAAAGGACACCCGGATGTAAAGCAGGTGCGGCTGAATATGAACGATCATAGCGTGTCGGTTGGATTCTATGACACGCCTTCGCAGGAAATACTGAACGAGATTAAAACCGACGTGCGTAATGCGCTCTCCGGAAAATGGGATGTGTCGATCACGCCGGACGACACATCGCCGACGATTCATCTGCACAAGCTCGATGATTACACGACAGAATTTCATCGCGCGCACCCCTCCGACGAGCCGCCGGTGATTTGGAAACGAATTGCGTTACCGACCTGGCGCAATCGTCCATTTCCGCGGCCCATCCCGCGCGATTGCCGCGTCATGTTGTTGTTGGCGGCGATTTGCGGATTTAGCACGCTTGCTGGTTTTCTCCTCAGCCGCGCAGGAACTCGCGCAGACCTGTTCGCGCCTTTGTTTGTTCTGGCTTACATCAGCGGCGGCTGGTTCGCCACTCAGGATGTGTGGCACGCGCTCCAGCGCGGCAAGATCGACATCCAGTTCCTGATGGTCGCGGTGGCGATTGGCGCCCTTTTCGTAAACGGATGGACCGAAGGCGCGACGCTGCTCTTTCTCTTTTCGCTGAGCAATGGGCTGGAGCAGTTCGCAAATTATCGCACGCGAAAATCGATCGAATCTTTGCTCAAAGTGGCGCCGAAACACGCATTACGACGCGAAAATGGCCGTTGGATAGAGGTCCCGATTGAGAAAGTGCGGACGGGCAATGAGTTGCTCGTAAAGCCTGGCGAACTTTTTCCAGTGGACGGCGTAATGACCGAAGGCGCGACATCCGCCGATGAATCCGCGTTAACAGGCGAATCTATTCCGGTTGTAAAACAAATCGGCGACGCTGTGAGCGGCGGTACACTCAATCTCGACGGCCAATCGGTCATTCGCGTCACGCGCGAGCTGGGGCAGAGCGCCCTTAGCCGGATTTTAGGGCTCATTGAAATGGCGCAGCAGCAA
>DASTMV010000014.1:0-2763 GCA_035713885.1 Candidatus Udaeobacter sp.
GGGGCACGTGGTGAAAGCGAACGTCGATAGCAGGCGTGACCCTAAGCCAGCGCATGCCCACTTCGTGGGCGCTCCCATGCCTTACTTCCTCGAGTTCTCCCCGGGTTATGGATTGCACCAAGGGTATCTACCTGGGGAGCCCGCATCGCACGGATGCATTAGAATGCCTTACTGGAAAGCACGTCAGTTTTATAACGCCGCCCACGTTGGAACGCCGGTGATCGTAAAATCGTAGGTGAGACGAGCCGTTCAAAGGCTGATGCACCAACGGATTTTCGTCACTGTCGCACTGGCCCGACCTGTTTAGCTAATTCGTATTGACCGCGTGACGGTTGAATCTCAGACGGGTAACAAGCGCGGTTTGCGATCGCTTTTTTGGCGGCCGGCAGTTATGCGGCGATACAACGCTTCATACCGAGGAACAACTCGATCTGCTGAGAACTTCTCAAGCACGCGATCACGGCTCTTTTTGCCGAGTTCGCGAGCCAAATTCGGCGATTCAACCAACGCGTCTAAAGCGGCGGCGGCGGCGGCCACATCGCCGAAGGGATACAATGGAAAAGAATCACCTATAACTTCGGGGATTCCACCGACACGAAACGCGACGACAGGCTTACCATAAAATGCCGTCTCGAGAATGCTCAAACCGAAGCTTTCGTATTCAGACGTGTACAGCCCCGCATCCGCGGCTTCCAAATATTCTTCCACCGTAGCTGCGTTCTGACGAATTATGACGGTGTCGCGGAGTCCCAATTCATCAAGCAGGGGTTCGTATGGATCAAAAGGGGCGCCCGCCAAAATGAGCAATCGAAGGCGCGCCAGATTCTTCGAGAGAGCAATCGTGCGCAGGAGCAGGTCGATGCGTTTGACAGGTCGCAAATTCGACATGTGTAGCACAAGAAATTTATCCGCTATGCCCAAACTGCGTCGGACTTCCTCGCGGCTCCTCTTCGCTTTGTTTGGAGTGAAGAAATTCGCAATCACTTCAATCGGCCGTTTCAAATGAAAAATTTCCTGCGTTTGATTCCGAAGACTTTCTGACACTGCCGTCACTGCGTCGGAATGCACCAGCGCATGCTCGATGGCGGTGCGGTAATCGGGATCCTGACCCAGCAGAGTGGAGTCGCTCCCGTGCAAAGTTGTGACGATGCGGGGCGCTGACGATCCCACAATCTGTGAGGCCAGACATGCGGCCAGGGCATGTGGCACCGCGTAATGAACATGAAAAAGATCGAGTTGTTGGGAGCGCGCGACTTCCGCCATCTTCACTGCAAGCGGCAGAGTGTAGTCTGGGCACGGAAACAAAGCGTTGTCCGCAAAGTCGACTCGATGAAAATGAAGGCCTTCCTGCGGCAGATCCAGTCGAACGGGTTGAGCGTAACTGAACAGGTAAACTTCATGGCCCCGACGGGCCAGTTCCGATCCAAGGGCCGTCGCCAAAATCCCACTCCCGCCGATCAACGGAAAACATGCAATCCCAATTTTTAGCGGCCCTGGTTCCATCACGTCCCCGTATAAGCTTTGTCGTAGTCAGAAATTTCGTCGCGCTTGACGAATTTCACCCCGGGAGCGTCTCCCTTGTTCATATAATGCTGCTCGCTCGCGCCCGCGATGTAATGGGTACACTGGATTACTGATTGCATCCAACGGAAACGCGTATCGCGGGTCGGACTGATTTGCTCCGGACCAAATTGCGCACCGGGAATCTCCAAAAACCGATCGCCGCCCTTGTGCAGCAAGAATTTCCCGTCACGGTAACGCGCACGAACGATCTCTCCTTCATAACGCTGATCCACAAAATATTCCGGGATTGCGACGGCGCGCGCCCTGAATTCCGGGGAACCGGATCGCTCCACCCGAACTCCTTCCAGCAACCCCATTCGCGTGTACATCTCAAGACAAAAGGCGGCGACATCCGAACACGTGGTTTCCTTGAAGCAGTCGACCAGAGATCGTCCAACATAGTTCGGAAGTTGGCGCGCAGTTTTCTCTCGCCATTCCGGAACGACACGTTTGGCAAACAGAGGCGAAAACTGTTTTTGGATGCGATTTTCAAAATGAAAGTTCAGGGCCTGCTCCTGGTTGCTGTTTTGGTCTCTCAAGATCGTAATTGTCTCGCGCGGGTCATGATCACTATCGTGAAAGAAAAAGACGATTTCTCCGCCAATCTCCTTTTGAAGACGCCGCGCCGCCGAAATCTTAGCGAACAAGAATCGCTTGGGAAAAAATCCGCACGGTTGCTGGCCGAAACAAATAATCGGGTGATCCATCGCCCAGAATCAATTTCATATCCCGGCGGGAGCTTGCGCGCCGCGAAAGATGGTTTGCTCCAGGATCGGCGCCAATATCAGCACTGCTGCGCACCCAATAAGATTGTACCAGAGGTACCCGATATTCGTTGTTGCGAACAGGACAAAAACAAGCGTTTGAGCGAAGAGCGCCGCGAAAAAGACTGCCGATCCGGTAACTCGACGAAGAAAGAAGCCTGCCAGAAAGAGACCGAGGATGCTGCCATAGAACACCGAGCCGAGAATGTTGCCTGCTTCGATCAGGTTTTCGACCAAACTCGCGAACGAAGCGACTGCGATGGCAATCAGACCCCAGGCCGCGGTCAACGCTTTCGCCGCGATCACATAATGATGGTCGCTCGCGTTCGGGCGAATCAAAGGCCGATAAAAGTCAATCGCCGTAGTCGAACCGAGAGCATTCAGTATTGCTGAAGTCGCCGACATGGTCGCGCACAAAATTACTGCGATCAGTAAT
>DASTMV010000015.1:0-8721 GCA_035713885.1 Candidatus Udaeobacter sp.
CAGGGACGGTTTGCTCACCCTGGCCGAACGGAATAGCGCCTTCGCTTCGACGTTCATAGAGAAGCTGCAACAGGCGTCCTCTAACAACAGAATCCTTCATAAAACTTTGCCAATATGCTCTGCACTTCGCGCACCAACAACTGAGCTCTACCCCGGAAACGTGAGCCTGCAAACCAGGGCGTGTTGCGGCAGAAGGCTGATTATTTTTCCACAGACCAACCCGTTATCGGAAATTCACACAGTCTGGGATCCGTGACAGTCGGCAATACGACACGAAGCAGTAATGCCAATTTTAGTTGGAGTCTGCTGCCTGCTTTTCGTCTCACCCATTTCAGATTAGCCGCCGGCCAGAATGACCGAAGAGATAAGGAGTCAACTTTGGCACGTCTCACCTTTTACTGGCATCGGGAAGGTTCAAGGCGAGCACGCAGCTTTGAACGGTACATGACCGCGCGAAAAAGATTGCGCCGTTGTCCGTTGCGAATTCCCTGGCGACTGGGCTTCTCGAATCCGCCGCGATAGGCAAAGCTTCGAAGCTCCGCTTTTTCCGCGGTAAGTTTGCCGAACCTGGTTCGAGACGGGGAGGGACACCGTTATGCAGTTAATTCGTACCAAGTCCGTTCGTCAGTAACGCAAGTCCAGTTCGGACTCCATTCATCACTTTGCGTCGTGCATTTGCCGGCGCGTCTGAGCAGAGTGAATCGTGGCTTGCGCCACCCGCCGCAGATCGCTTGTTAGGCCAAGCTTCGATAGAATCCAGATCAGCCATTTAGTCGGGTCCCACTGCCACGGTTTCACGCCGTTACGATAGTCATGCTGAAATTCATGGTGATAATTGTGATAGCCTTCGCCAAACGTAAACAGCGCCAGGAAAAAGGAGTCACGCGCGCTGCATCGCGTGGAATATGGTTGACGTCCCATGCTATGGCAGGCTGAGTTAATCAGGAATGTGCCATGCTGAAGCACAACGACTCTTGCCACACCACCAATGAGAAAACCTCCCATCGCGCCGAGCCCCCCGTCCCAGAGAAAACCCGCCAGCGTTGGCAGACCGAAGCCCACCACCACTGCGAGCAAATGAATACGCCGATGTTGCCACATCACGAGGGAATCTTTTTTCAGATCCGCCACATTATCGAACGGTGGTTGCGGCCAGAGCTTAAATAATAGCCAGCCGATGTGAGCGTGGAAAAAGCCTTTGGTAATGTCATACGGGTCTTCGTCGTGATCGACATGTTTATGATGGCGTCGGTGTTCGCTCGCCCACATGAGGACTGAATTCTCAAAGGCAGCGGCCCCGAAGATTAACGTGAACAAACGGACCGGCAGTCTCGCCCGGAATGTCATGTGCGAAAACAAACGGTGATAACCGAGTGTAATGCTGAAGCCGGTTGCAGCCAGTAACACCGCAAATACGGCGATTTGGAACCAATCAATACCGAAATACCAAAGATAAAGCGGCACTGCCGTGAGTGTAAGAATGAATGTACCGATCAGGAACGAGCTTGTCGTCCAGTTAATGCGGTCCATCGGAATGCGAAAAATCACTGGCGGTAATTGAGTTAAGGATTAGCGCTCACACTGATTTGCCGAGAATGACGTCCTTTGTCCATGTATGAACGCGCGGCAATGGATATGGTAAACTTTTGCGGTTTCACTTTGGCTGTCTTCCAATGCTTTTCTCCGATTGTCTGTCCCGTATCGGTTAGCTTCGATGTGGAAGGAAAGCGTACAAGCAAGCTCTCGATGCTGGGACCGGTCGTTGGTTTCGAACACAGCGGAGGATCAAACAGGAATCTCATTGCCACGTTAAAGTCGATAAACAATTCGCGCTTTGGCCGTGTCGTACGGTGACATTTCCATTCTTACGCGATCACCAATTGTCAGCCGAATGAAACGTTTGCGCATCTTTCCAGAAATATGCGCGAGAACAAGATGATCGTTCGCAAGCGCGACGCGAAACATCGTTCCAGGCAGGACCATCATGATGGTGCCCTCCAGTTGAATCGCTTTCTCGGAATTCATGATGTTTTAGGTAGGGACGATGGGGAGCCCGGCGGTTGCTTCGCATCCGTTACGGGACCTCAACGCCCTCTTACCTTGTTCTTTGCTCCGAATTACCGGCGGTTGCCCGCAAACGAGCGTCGCACGTCCCCGCCGTAAGGACGAAGACGTTGTTCGCGCGGACGCGCTTCATTAACGGTTAACGTGCGATTGCTAAGTTCACGGCCATTCAGTGCGCTCATCGCGGCATTTGCTTGCGCACCGTCGTTCATGGTGACGAACGCAAAGCCGCGCGATTTGCCTGTCATACGATCCATCATCAAATGGACCTCGTTGACGGTTCCGTGTTGTTCGAACAGATCCTGAAGATCGTTCTCGGTGGTCTCAAAAGAGAGATTACCTACGTACATTTTCATTGTGTTTTGAATTTGGAAAAACAACCGACCTACAGAGCCGTTCCCGGGAATCGGGTTTCAAACCACCAATGAGCGACGCTCACCTGACGATCTACCACGCAGTGAAGTTAAACAGAGTAATCCAATAAGTTCTCACTGTTGCCCGGATCGAGGCGAAAGACAAACAATCATTTTCACGGTGCTCCCGAACAGGGATTTCAGTTTGGGTGCGGACATGTCGCTGGTAGCTCGTCTTCTACTCGTGAAGTTCCGCCGACGCCGCGTATCCACCCCTTGGCTGCGGGCCGCAGCGCGAAATCTGTGGGAGAGTTCGGCGCCGGTGTGCAATTACATGCTGCGCTAATAAAGCGCGGAGTTTTGAGTCAACGTCGGTCCCATATGTCCTCTGTCTATCGGCGCTGGCGGCGGATTGAAGCGGGCGCCGATGTCTGTGCAATTTGTGTCGAGGCGCGAGATATACGCATCCACTAAGGTGATGAAACTTATTCCAGAGGTCATTCTGTCGCTCGACAAATCCTCGAGCAAGTTTTTAAGCTCATCTCTATGAGCAGCGATAGCAGTCATCATATGATTTTGTGTGCAGAGAAAAGGGCCGCACACCCGCGCGATCGATTGACGCTGCGCTATTAATTCAATGTAACTCGGCATCTGGAATCACCTAATGATTAATACAGTTCTTTTCCAAGGCATTACGGACGATCTTATTTTGGACCGGCAAGGCAATTGCACGAAGGTCAAAGAAACGAAACCGCATGGCCCCGCGAGTTGCAGCCGTTCTGTCACAGACGCTTGCAGGCCCGTTCAGGAAATTTTTGTAATAACCCCGGAGCCTGCAGGGTCCGGTACTCTTTTGTCATTTGAGGCTTTTCCATAACCGAAACAGAAAATCTCCGAATTCGATTTCTCCTAGGTCGAGTCCATGAACGCGAGCAGTTGGAACCTTTTTGACCTTCGGCCAAAACGCAGGGCTAAAACCGGCCAATTTCAGAGCGCCGGAGGTTACGGATACTCATTTGGTACCTTTTTAGCAGACATTAGCCAGCTGTTTTGAAAGCGAGAAGCACTCCGTAATCTCTACGGTCCATTAAAAATCCCTACGAAGAAAATCTCCACCATCCTGCATCACCTGCAGTTGCGAATCGTGAATGGACATTTGAATGCACAAGCTCAGTTCAATCAATGGCGAGTTTGTTGCGGTGGAAGTTAGCGGCAAACTGACTCAGCAAGATTACGATGAGTTGATTCCAAGCTGGAAAGCTACCATCGCGCGCCACGGAAAGATGCGGCTTCTTTTTATTATGCATGACTTTCACGGCTGGGGACCTCGGGCGGCTTGGGACGATTTTCGCTTCGATTTGAGACACCGTTCGCAGGTGGAGCGTGTGGCCATGGTGGGAGAGAAAAAATGGCAGGAGTGGATGACGAAAATCGCGTCTTGGTTTGTCGACGCGGATGTGCGCTATTTTGATATTTCTCAGCACGCAGAGGCAGAGCAATGGGTCAGAGCAGTGTGACCGAGTCGCAAACGTTCAATGGCCCAACAATCGCCTCGGCGATTCAATCCGATACTCTTTTAATTTCTCGGCGGCCGTTATTATGGCTTAACGTCATTTGTCTCGACGCACCGCTGGTCGCAGTTGGCTGGCAATGGATTTTCGCCCAGACGTTTTCAGTTACTCCAGCGGCGAGTAACCGCGTTGCCCTCTTTCTGACCGCCTGGTTCATCTACTTAATCGACCGGTTTGCCGATTCTGTTTCATTGAACGCAAATTCCCCCAAATCAATTCGCCAACAAACCTGCCGCGAGCATCGCAACCTGTGGCTCGCGTTAATCCTAATTGTTGGAATCCTTGATGCCGTTGTGATTTTTAGCCGCGTGGACTTTGCAACGATGGTGCGCGGACTACTTCTTGGGACAGCCGCTTTTTGTTATCTGATCCTGAACTGGGCTTACCATAAAGCTTGGCACATGCTCCCGATTAAAGAACTGATTATCGGTATTCTATTTACTGCTGGAAGTGTTGTTGTCGGATTGCCACTCGCTTTAGTCGGGAGATCGCTGATCGCATTCGCGAGCGCTGCCGGAATCTTCGCAATGCTATGTTGGCTCAATTGCATCAGCATTGCAGTTTGGGAAAGCAGACTGGATTTGTTACAAGCCAAGCATTCAATCGCTACCCGTGTGCTTAGCGTAAACTATTGGGCCTGCGTCTGGCTCGTCGGGATCGCGTCGGCTTCGGTCGTTATCTTTTTCTTGGGCGCTTTTGATCCAGCGCTCGCGATCTGCTTGGGCGTCAGTGCCGTGCTCCTGTTTCTCCTTCATTTTGGCCAGATTCCACGAGACGAACGAACGGCGCTGGCCGATTTGGTTTTGCTGACGCCGTTAGCTTTTCTTTTGCTTAAAAAACTGCTGTGAGCTTCGACTGTCTTGCGCTGCATTATCGTTGGCTGGAAACGATCTCGTTTGGCTATGCTCTGCAGCGGGCGCGGCTCTGTTGGATCGACGAGATATTTCGACCGCGGCGCGCGCTCCTCTGCGGCGAAGGGAATGGCCGATTTCTTTGCGAATTGCTTCGCGCTCATCCCGCGACCGAGATCGATTGCCTGGACTCGAGCGCTCAAATGCTAGATGTGACGCGACACCGCGTTCACCATCTTTGTCCGGGATCCATACGGCGAATTAACTTCATTCATCATGACGTGCGAAGCTGGACCTTGCAAAATTCTTACGACCTCCTCGTCACCCATTTCTTTTTCGATTGTTTCTCGCGCGACGACGTTAAATTAATCGCTGCGAGGCTTGCGCGTGCTGCAAACTCGAATGCGGCGTGGCTGCTGGCCGACTTTGTTGTGCCACAGGAAGGAACGGTCGCGCGGATTCATGCACGAGCATGGTTGCGTGTCATGTATTTATTTTTTCGATTTGCTACAGGCATCACTGCGACGGAGCTGGTCGATCCGACACCTTATTTGGAAGCAAATGGGTTCGCTCACGCGGCCCAGAAACTTTCGCACGCCGGAATGTTGAGATCGGATTTATTTCGCGCAGCTCGTTAGTCTGCAAACTCAGGCAGTCAAACTGATCGCTGACAAAGCGGCGCGGCACCCAATGGGATACAAGCGGGAACCTCGCTACGTGCAAACAAAGTTTTGAACAAAGGCTTCCCCAAACGGGGCTTTGGCCCAAAAGAAATTTAGTCGCTGACGTTCTTCAATCACGAACACCATCAAGGAGAATAAATTTTAGGTCGCTTGCTAGGTCGGATAGACCTTGATGCTGTTCGCAACAGAGTCGGCGACATGCTCTTTGGTGATCACGCCCACGATTTTTTCCGGTCGTGGGATGCCAGTGCCTTGAACCACAAGTGCCATCCGAGCATGCCTTCTTGAAAGGCGTTGGATTACATCGAAAACGATTTCGTCTTCGCGAACAACAGTGAAATTGCGGCTTGCTAAGTCTCGCATGGTCACACTGGCCTGTGCTTCGCCCGGTGATGCGCGCCGAAGCGCTGTATTGACGCGCAGGACTCCCCAAATGCGATTACCTTCAGTGACTACCACGTGCCGCATCCGGCCACTGTTGTCTGGTCGAGACAGAAATGCATCGAAAGTCATGTCAGTTGTAACCAAGACTACGTCGGTCTCCATTACCTCTTTTGCGGGGCGAACCAGGAACATATTTGCATGTAGCGCCTTCGGAATGACGTGCCCGCGGCGGAAGAGCTTCAGAGTATAGATGTTCTCGCGTGAAAGGAGGCGCCGCACGCCAACACTCAAAGCAACCGCGAGGATCATTGGCAAAACGATGTCATAGTCACGCGTCATCTCGAAGATCATCGCGATGGCGGTCATAACAGCGCCAGTGCCGCCACCGACCATTGCGCCCATCCCGACCATGGCGAAGGACGGGACATTAATGGCGAAGGGAAAATGGAATGCAGAGAGCAGCAGAGCGAACCCGCCGCCAATCGTCGCTCCCATAAACAACGAAGGCGAAAATATTCCACCCGAGGAACCAGAGCCGAGACTTACCGAAGTTGCGAACAGTTTGCCGAAAAAGAGCACGAATAACAGACCCGCTGCGGATAATTGTCCGAGCAAGATTGCCTGAACCGTGGCGTAACCAACCCCCTCCACGTAGTAGTGACCAAAGCATTGCTGCAGGGCATAGATCAGGATGCCCACAAGCAGCATGCCCAATGCATGCCGCGCATAGCGCCCCTTGATCTTATCGAAAAGATCCTCGATGACATGCAAACCGCGCACGAATCCCGCGGCGGCGACCCCGGTCACAGCTCCAAGTAATGCGTATAAACAAAGAGCAACTGCGGAACTAGCATTGGCGCTAAAAGGAGTTAGTTGTGGGACATTAAATGCGGGTTGTGGACCGAAGAAGAACCGACCAATGAAGGTCGCAGTGCCAGTCGCCAAAGCTACTGGCAGAAAGGTTCGGACGCTCACTTCGGGCATCATTAGCTCGATGGAAAACATGACACCGCCGATCGGTGTGTTAAAAGTTGCGGCAATGCCAGCGCCAGCGCCGGCAGCAACGAGGATGATCCGCTGTCCCGCTGGCATGCGCACAATTTGACCCAAGGTTGAACCAAGAGCCGATCCGATCTGAATGATGGGCCCCTCGCGTCCTACGGCCGCTCCGCTTCCGATCGCAATTGCCGAGGCTAGCGATTTGATTATCGCTACAGCAGGCCGAATCACGCCTCCCTGGTAATAGATCGCATCCATTACCTCCGGTACGCCGTGCCCCCGAGCTTCGGGTGCGAACTTGGTGACGAGAAACGTAACGGCCAGAGCACCGATTACCGGCACAAAAATTACCAATGGTCCCCAGGGACTTGATGGTGTGAAAACATTGGCGTCGTAACGCACTGTAAATTGGCCGAGGAACAGAACGTTATGAACCAACCCGATAAGATCCCGGAAGATAATTGCGCCGAAGCCAGTCACAATACCAACAATTAGTGCGAGGATCGAGAGATAAACGAGACCAAGTCGGCGCACTTCATCGTCAGACTGTTCGGGAGAACGGGAGTTCGATTCAATGGTGTTCGAAGACGGATCTCCCCCGACTGTCGGGACATCATGCGATCGTGTCGAACTAGGTTGATTCGCCATCGTATTGGCTAAACCGCGTAAGTTCGCTTGAAGATAAATGTCTCGACTTTACAGCCTTATTCACATCATAATCTGGCAGGTCGAAAGATTCGCCTACCATCTTTCGAATGAGCCATTTGCCTAACGGTAAAAAGCAATCTGCCGTGCGCAAAACGAGATCGCGAACCGCAAGCCCGAACAGTGTTGCCGGGGCAAAACTGGCGGCGAAACGCTTTGCTGAACCTTGTTTGCTTTCAATAAATCCGCGCAGTCGTTTCTCGTAAGCTTTGAACGCTTGGTCGTAATCGCCGTTCGCGCGGTACAATTCTCCAGAGAGAACGTATGCGCCAGCCATTGCGAAAGCGGCGCCTTCGCCTGCCAGAAGAGATGGGCAATATGCCGCATCACCTACGAGCGCGGTTCGCCCATGCGACCATGACGGCATCCGGATTTGACTCACGGAATCGAAGTAAAACTCATCGCATGTATCCATGCGCTCGAGAATTTTTGGAACCTCGACCCACTGATCGTTGGAAAAAATTTTTCGCACGATCTGCTTAGCCGCATCTTCATGCGGATGCTTCGGAAAGACCCGGTCGCGGGAAAAGACAAACAAGAACGCAGACCGGTTGCCGCGCAATGCGTAGCGACTGATTTGACGTCCCGGCGCGCCATAGCTCACGTATGTTAGCTCTTCCCGATGCGGATAATCACCGGTGACAAAAGATGCCGCATAGTAACCGAGAAATTTTTCAAACCGTTGAGCCCCGCCGAAGATAATGCGGCGGACTGCTGAATGCAGACCGTCGCAACCAACCACCAGATCGAAGCGCCGTGGAGCCGAGCGTTCGAATGAGACATCCAGACCTGATGGATCCTCGTGTATCTCTGTAATGCTCTCGTCGAAGATGATGTCGATATTTTCCGCGATTGTATCGAAAATCGCCCGAGCGAGATCGCCGCGCTGAAGGCTAATGAAACGCTCGCCCAATGCGTTCCGAAACGCGCGTTCGCCGAACTCGCTGCGGGTACGGCCATTCGCGTCCACAAATTTTATTCGATTGAATCTGTAACCGACTTCATTCAAACGCGGCAACAGACCCATGTTCTCCGCCACATCGAAACCCTCGCCCCAGAAATCAATCATGTAGCCGCCTTCGCGAAAGCGTGGTGCGCGTTCAATCATCGT
>DASTMV010000016.1:0-4594 GCA_035713885.1 Candidatus Udaeobacter sp.
AAACAGGACATTCCACCGCTGATCGCGGCGTTCTTGAAGCAGTTTGCTCAGCAGCTCGGAAAAAAAGAGCCCGACATCTCGCCGGAAGCTTTTCAAAAATTACTCGATTACTCGTGGCCGGGAAATGTTCGCGAACTACAAAATGCGATTGAGTACGCTGTGGTGCTGGCGCGACAGGGCATGATCGAGGTGAAGCAGCTTCCCGCAGAAATCCAGTTGCCTACCGCGCTGCAGCAAACTGAACTTGCCGCTCTACCGCGCACCGGCGTCCAGACACTCGACGACGTCGAGCGCTCTGCAATTATTCAGGCGCTAGCCGAATGCCATGGGAACAAGAAAAAAGCGGCTGAACTTCTCGGTATCCAGCGCCCGACGCTGTATAACAAGATGAAGCGCTACGCGATTCAGCTGTAGCATTCGGATTTCGTTCGTCACGACGCAGCCCCGCGACTGCGGGAGGAAGACGAGTCATTAGTGACCACGACTTCCAACTTTATCTCCTGGAACGTGAGCTGATCGTGAATCAGACCAAGCAAGTCGAGAGCGCTCGCGTCCGGCATGTGCGCGCAACGCAGTTCGATCCGGGCTGGTCTGCCGGCAAGCTCCGGATGCGTCTCCGCCATTTCGCCGTCCAGCAAGAATGAAACGTAGGCGTTGAACCGTTCCTGTAAGGCGAGCAACTGTTCGTCCGAACCATCCCACTCGTTAGGCTCATTCATCACCAGAACGACCTCGCCGGTTTGCGTGTCCTCCGCAATTACATCGATTATGCCTGTTCTCTCTTTCACTTGTGGTTCAAACCCGCTGTTTTTAGGTAGTTTGTCGTTGGACGTTCGGATTTTGGTCCGCGATGTTCACCAAAACAAATGTAACCGACATGACGGCCGAGGAAATTCGCACCCTGCTCAAGCTTGAACCACATGCCACGTGTGGGTTTGTGCGCGTGACTTTTGTGAGCAAAAGGCTCATAGCGCCCGGCGGGCTCTCGGCACCATTTCTTGATGGCCGGCCAGCGGGCTCCGCGCTCTATTTCATGGTGACCCCCGATGCGCCTGTGCGCCTCCATCGCATTCGCAACGATCAGCTTTATCACCGTTACCTGGGGGATCCGATTGAAGTCCTAATGCTGCACGACAACGGCACAAGCGAGCGCGCCATAGTCGGTCCAGATCTCGGCGCCGGGCAACGCGTGCAGCTTTTGATTCCAGGGAATACGTTCCACACTGCACGCATCGTCGGACAACGGCGCTGGTTCCTCGGCGCGAGCACAGAATGGCCCGGCGTAGAGACTGTCGATATCGAAATCGGCGATGTCGAAGCGCTGGCGGCGAAATATCCGGACGTGGCTGACGATCTCCGCGCATTCCAGCGAGGATAGCGGCGATTGACCTCAATCCCCTTCGGGCGAACTTGATATCGCTGTGGCAAGAACAAAAAGCGCAGGTCGATTGACACTTCTGGGACGAAGCGATGCGCGATTACCCGCCTCGCCCGCCGAGGCACAGCTCGAAACGTTCCCGAATCCCGCACCCAAACGGAACTACTGGATTCATTTCGAAACAGACGATTTCACTTCAGTTTGCCCAATTACGGGTCAGGCGGATTTTGCCAGGATCGATATCGATTACGTTCCCGGCCAGCTCTGCATCGAAAGCAAGTCGCTTAAGTTTTATTTGGCTTCGTATCGGAACGAGCGCGCATTCAACGAAGCGGTCACCAACCGTATTCTGGACGATTTTGTGAAAGCGTGTGCGCCGCGTGAGGCAATCGTGACCGCGCAATTTTCCGCCCGCGGCGGAATCGCGCTCACCGTCCGGGCTGAACATCCCAACGCGAAATCGCGGAAATCTGGCCGCGATGGTTTGTAAGAAGCCTGCGCGTTCCGCGAGACGACAACGTTGCTTCTGACAGGAAGCCACCCACAATAAATGAAACGCGGAGTTGTTCTGCTGAGCGGAGGAGTTGATTCGACTACGACACTGACGATTGCAATCGCGGAAGGATACGACGCATACGCACTTTCTTTTGATTATGGCCAGCGTCACCAGGTTGAGGTCGACGCCGCGCGTCGTGTGGCCGACTCGTTAGGCGCAAAAGAGCATCGGATTGCAAAAATCGACTTGCGTGTCTTCGGTGGTTCTGCGCTGACCGACGATCTCAAAGTACCGAAGAAACGACCGGAAAAAGAAATCTCGGACGGTATCCCGGTCACGTACGTTCCCGCACGCAACACCATTTTTCTTGCCTATGCACTTGCCTGGGCGGAAGTGCTCATGGCTGGCGATATTTTTCTTGGTGTAAACGCAATCGACTACAGCGGCTATCCGGATTGCCGGCCGGATTTCATCGAAGCGTTCGAGAACGTCGCCAATCTGGGAACAAAAGCCGGCATCGAAGGCGAACGTTTTCAAATTCACACGCCGCTGATCAACCTTTCGAAAGCCGAAATCATTCACAAAGCCGTCGAGCTCGGTGTCGATCTTTCCCTCACTCACAGTTGTTACGATCCATCGCCGGAAGGTCTCGCCTGTGGCGAGTGCGATTCCTGTCTCTTACGGCTGAAAGGTTTCCGCGAAGCCGGGATAAAAGATCCGATTCGTTACGCCAAAAAATGAAGGGCAACTCTCCTTGTCATTCTGAGCGAAGCGAAGAATCTCCGATTATGTGCTGAACCCCAGAGATGTTTCGCTTTGCTCAACATCACACGCAGCACATAACATGACGCCAACGGAATGAAACGCTTGCTCCGGATTTTTGAGCTTTCAAAAAACGAACAGCGCGTCGTCCTGATTGTAATGTTCGTTCTAATCGTGATCGCGTTTGTCAGATACGAACGTCGGATGCATCGTCGCCCAATTCAGCAAACGCCAGCGGCGGAAGTGGGGCGTTCTCCAAGTCCCGCTAAAAGGTAAGGATTAGCAGTAGTTTGAAGAAAGCAGCTACCATCCTGATTCTGGGCATGCGCTCTTCTCTATCAGATAGACCATGCTGCTTTAGCGGCTGAACTACGAAAGTTTGCATACGAGCACCGATGGCTCCAACCACCTCAGGACGATAATCCAACTATTTTTTGGCCAGCGGATCCTGCAATACCGACATCGCTCAGCATTTTGCAACCGACTTCAGTTGCCATATTTGATGACCGAATCATTTTCGAACGGGGTGGGCCACTTCATCACTTTGGAATAGTTGTGTTTCGACAGGTCTCTGCGCTAGAGGAGGGATCTAAGAATAATGGCTTCGCGGGGGAACGGTTACTGAAAGAGTTTCAGCCGGGCGTCTGGTTTTATTCGGACCATCGCAAGCTACCGCCTCCTTGAGCGACGGGATGTTTATGATTGTCGAACATAATCGCTAGGATCAATCTTCCGTGAGCCCCGGAATCCGCCCGTAACCGACAAAGGTTGGGCTGATCTTGGCGTCTCCGCTCTGCGGTGGCGGCGGCATTTTGAAATCGAACACGCTGACACCGAAGCGTTGTTTCCCATCGTATGTACGACCGTCGCTCGATCCGAGCATTACTCGCTTTTTGGTCCGTTTTTCGCGCCCTAAATAAATCATCGTATGCGTGATCGGCGGGTCGCGATCGATGTTGTAAGTGCCGCTCCAAAACAGTAGATCCCCAGGTTTAAGATTTTCGAGCTCGAACGTATCCTCCTTGCGGCTCAACACAGCATTGAAATCTCCCGCTTTGCGCACCCAGACGTACTGCTGACTCGAATCGCGCGGCACATCTTTGAATCCGCTTTCGGTTAACAGATAATAGATAAAGCCGGAGCAATCCATGCCACCGTTTGCAGGATCGGCTGAGCCGTACGTGTACCCTAAATTTTGCTTTGTTAGTGCAAGCCCGGCGTCGAGTATCTGGCGCACTTTCGACGGATAAGTATCGAAACCTGTGATCTGATCAGGCGAAAGCGTCGCGTCGGGCGCGCCTTTTTTTTCTGCACCGGGATGAAGCGATGACGAAGGACTTGGAGTTTCAGTTGGAGTAACCGACGCCGTCTCCTCCGGGCTGGGCGTCGGGGAATTTCTCTTGTGTTTTCGCTTTCCTCCCGGCGTCGGGCTTGGAGATGGCGTCGGTGAGATTTTCTTGTGCCTCGGCGTAGCCGTGGGCGATGGCGTAGGCGTCGCTTTCTTCGCCGAGTGTTTCCGATGTCTGCGCGGCGCTGGCGTCGGCGTTGGCTCGAAAATCTTCTTGATCTTCGTGCCTAACGATTCTTCGGCGGGGGCGGCATCAATCGCGGAGAATAACATTGCGATGACTAGGATCCATTTCATTAGGATGCTCGTATTCAAGCAAGCCGCTGGGCGGAAGCGAAATCCAAAATTCGAATCCGGAAAGTCAGGAGAAGACCCGACGCAAGCCAGGCTGCTACGCTCTGAACTCCAACCTGTGCGCCGCGTTTCTTAGTGTGCGAGTTCCTGAAGAATTGCTTTGTTGAGGCGAATCCCGCCCTCGAAATTTTCGAGAGGAAAATTTTCGTTCGGCGAGTGTGCGCGGCAATCGGGCAGCGCAAGTCCCATTAACAACGTCTCGATGCCGAGAATGCCTCGAAACTGTGAGACAATGGGAATGCTGCCGCCTTCACGT